>NZ_LFRG01000003.1:0-163244 GCF_001573875.1 Clostridium sp. ATCC 25772 | reverse complement strand
TATCCATTCCAAAACTTGGATACCCCAAATAGTGAGACATGCTCTGAATCACTTGGAACTCAACACTAAATTTTATATAAAAATATTTTAAAGTTATTGAATAAGTTTAAATTTGAGCTTGTTTCCATATATTAATATAAAAATTTGTTTAATGTAAATTAGTAATATATTTTTTATAGTTATAATTTTATAACCTTAGAATAATATAGCATACTAATATTCTTGTTTCTATATTATTTTAAAATACTTTTTAATTTATATGGTTCCAAGTTGACTCTTAAAGTTATCTATTCCAAAACTTGGATACCTAAAATAGTGAGACATGCTCCGAATCATTTAGAATTCAACACTGCATCTTGTATAAAAATATTTTAAGGTTATTCAATAAATTTAAATTGGAGCTTGTTTGCCTATATCTATCAAAAAGTTTAGCATTTAAAATAAAGCATATAATTTTAAAATTATAATTTATATAGATTAAGTTTTTTACTTAAGATTTAATTGCGAAAGTCTATATAATAATTATTTAAATATAATATTATTAAATTAAGTGGTATTAGTTTTGGAGGGGATTAAATGCTAGGAAAAAGTAAAAAGTTATTACAACAGATAGAGGAAAATAACAAAAGAATAGAAAATCTTAAAAAAGAAAATAATATTTTAGAATCTTTATGTAAAGTTACATCAAATATGTTTTGGATAAAAGATTTAGATAATAATTTAATATACTGGACTAAAGGTATGGAAGAATTAACAGGTTTGGATAAGAACAGAGCTAAAGAAGATTTAAATGGAGTTTTAAAAGATAAAAATGGCGTTGATTTAAGTAATTTAATTAATACTTCCAATTTATATGATAGTAATGGTAATGAAGTAGGAATTTTAAAGGAGATAAGAGAATCAATAAATTTAGATGGAATAATAGATATAATTGAAAGTAATTCTAGTAAAATAGATGGTTTTTCATCTCATATAGAGATGTCTATGAAAAATATATCAGAAGTTTCAAGTAAAATAAAAACTCAATCTAATGAAATACTAGAGGAATCTAAAAATGGGTTAAAAACAGCTCAAAAGGTATATGATCAAACAGAAACTTGCACAAAATTTGGGCATGAGGTTAAAGAAAATATTGAATCAATAAATATTTCTATGAAAAAATCCGTAGATAAAATTAATGATTTGAAAAGTAAATCAGAGCTTATAGTGGATATATTAACTACTATACAGGGAATAGCATCTCAAACAAATTTACTAGCACTAAATGCGTCAATAGAGGCAGCAAGAGCAGGTGAATCTGGTAGGGGCTTTGCTGTTGTTGCAGAAGAAATAAGAAAATTAGCAGAAGTATCACAGGAATCAACTAAGGAAATAAAGGAAACTATAGATGCAATAATAGATATTGTTCAAAGTACTGTAGGGTTTATAGAAAAAACAGATAAGGATCTTTTAGCTGGAGCAAATGGAGTGAGCAAACTTTTAGAACTAGTTAAGGGTATAGAAAATGCATCTGAGATTATGCTAAATTCTATGGAAAAAATAGAGAAAGTGTCAATAGAAAGTTCTAGAATAAATATTGATCAAAATAATTCATTGACAGAAATTGCAGCTGTAAGCGAAGAATTTAATAATATGTCTAGAGAAATAGGGGAAAATATAAAAAATGAAATGTTGAATATTTCTAAGTGAAAATTAGCAAAGATTTATTGAAAATATAATGCAAAATTTGCAAATTCATTTATAAAACATTAAAATTAAATAAGATTAAAATGTGAGGTGATATATGATGAAATATACTAAAAATTTAGAGTCAGCATTAGAAAACCTTCAAGCGAAGGGTGCTTTTTTAACAGTTAAAGATGGTGAAAATGTAAACACTATGACAATAGGTTGGGGACAAATGGGATACATGTGGAAAAAACCTGTATTTATGGTTATGGTGAGAAAAAGCAGATATACTTATAATTTAATAGAAAAGGCAACAGAATTTACTGTAAGCATTCCAGTAGATGATTCAATGAAAAATGAATTAATTTTATGTGGAACAAAATCAGGAAGAGATTTTGATAAAGTAAAAGAATGTGGTTTGAAATTAGAAAAAGGTAGAACTGTAGAGACTCCATTAATATCAGGATGTAAATTACAATATGAATGTAAAATCCTTTATAAACATGAAATGGATAAATCTTTCTTAGATAAAGAAATAGATGAAAAAGTTTATGTTGATAATGATTATCATGTATTATATTATGGAGAAATAGTAGATTGTTATGAACTTTAATATAGGGTTTTAGAAAGTTTATAACTAAATATAAAGGAATTGGTTAGAGGAAATTTAGAACCAGTTCCTTTATATATTATCAATATTTACAAAGTACATTATTTATAATATAATAATTAAAGTTGTTAAATATTTTAAAATTTAAAGGTATTTATCATAAGGGAGTAGCTGACAACTTTGGTTGTGTCAAGGTCAACATACTGGTTTTTAACCTGGCTTTGGATTAAATAGTGAGACTTATGTATAATGCAAAATTTAATTTTGTATTATACATGGGTCTCTTTTTATTAATAAATTAAATAAATTTTTAGTTTAAAAAGAGTAGTAAATGCAAAAAGTAAAAATGAATTTAAAAGAAAATGTTAAATAAGAATAATTTGGTATTTAGTTATCAAAAATATTATATAAATAAAATATGGAGGATTTTTTATGAGTATTATATCTATTTTTTTAACAGCATTAGCTCTTGCAATGGACGCATTTGCTGTTTCTTTAAGTATTGGAATGAAATCTAAAAATGAAAGGATTAAAAATGGATTAAAGGCAGGATTATATTTTGGAATATTTCAAGGTGCTATGCCTCTTATAGGATGGTTGTTAGGAATTAAGTTTACTAATTATATAGTAAAATTTGATCATTGGATAGCATTCATTTTGCTAGCTATAATTGGTGGTAAGATGATTTATGAAGCTATAAAAGGAGAAGAAAGTGATATAACTAGTGATTTAAGTGTAAAAGTTATGACAATATTAGCAATAGCTACTAGCATAGATGCATTAGCAGTAGGTGTAAGTTTTGCATTTTTAAATGTTAGCATAGTGCTAGCTGCAAGTTCTATAGCTATAATTACATTTATAGCATGTTTTATAGGAGTTTTTATTGGACAAAAACTAGGGGATGTTTTAGGCGGGAAAGCTGAATTTCTAGGCGGAATTATATTAATTCTTATAGGTACTAAAATTCTTTTAGAGCATTTAGGAATATTATAAAGAGTTTTAAAATAAATTTTAGCAAAACAATATGTTATTAAGTAACAAAATGAACTTATTTTGGATATATTAAAAGTGAATAGTAATTTAAATTAGGAGTAAATATGAGTTATACAACTAAAAGGCAACCACAGGGGAAAGCTAAATGTTATGAAAATATACTTAGAGAGGTATTAATAGCAGAGCTGGTAGCAATTGAAGATTATACTAACACGCTTGCTTATAGTGACATAAAAGAACTTAATCATATTATTGAGCATATCTTAGAAGAAGAAAAAGAGCATTATGGAATGATACTTTATCTGTTAAGAAAAGTTGATAGAGAAGAGTATGAAATGTATAAACGTGTATTAAAAAAAGATGAGTTTAATGAAAAACCTTTTAAAATTCAAAATGGTGATAATAAAAAAGATAAAAGAACAATACTTAATACCATAAGGGAAGATATTAAGGGAGAATTTGAAGCAGTTGTATTATATGAAGATTTACTTGATGAGATACCAGATAGAGAAGGAAAAAATATTTTGCATAAAATAATATTAGATGAAAAAGAGCATGCAGAAGAGCTTACTCAAGTATTGTTAAAAATTGATAAAGATAAATATGGACCAATAAGCGATTAATATCTATAAGAGGTGTATTAAGGTGATTAAATCATTTTAATACACCTTTTCTTTAAATTAGCATAAAGGTTTTTATTTGAAATGAAAGATATTAAATATATAATAAATAATATAGAACTATTTAATTATAAAAGATTAATCATAGAATTATTTGTAAACTGACATTGTAGATGGAAAAAGTTAAAATTTTCTTATTTGATAAATTTAATTTGGAACCCTATATAAGCTAAAATTAAAACTTTAAACTATATAAAAAGTAAAAAGTTAAAAACTAAAGTGAGGAGTAAATATGAGTAATATATTTAAAAAAAGTTATAAAATAAAATTTTATGAGACAGATTTTACACAAAAGATAAAAACACATTCAATAGTTAATTACATGCAAGAAACATCAAGCTTACATTCTGAAGTTTTAGGAGATGGATATGAGGCTTTGGGGAAAAAAGGTATGTATTGGGTAGTATCTCGAATAAAATTAGATATGATAAAATATCCTAAATGGAATGAAGAAATAACTATAGAGACTTGGCCTGGTGGACTAGATAGAATGTTTTTTTTAAGATCTTTTAGGATTTATGGTGAAAACAATGAACATATGGGTGATATTGATGCAGCATATTTATTAATAGATAAAAAATCACCACTACCATATAAACCTAAAGAAGAAGATATTCCATATGAAGTTATAAAAGACAGATTTAAGCAATACAAAAGAATAAACAAAATTAGATTTAACAAAGATGAAGGAGAACTTATTGGAAAAAGAAAAGTAAGATATAATGATATAGATTTAAATAAACATGTAAATAATGCAAAATATGTGGAGTGGGTAGAGGATTGTTTTAAAACTGAAGACTTTAAGGAAAAAAGAATAAGCAGTATTCAAGTGAATTTTATAAAAGAAGCTAAAGAAGGTCAGAAAATATTGTTTTATAAATATGATGTAAAAGAAGAAAAAAATAGTTATTATATACAAGGAAAAGATAAGGAAACAGATGTAGAATTATTCCAAGCAAAAATTAGTTTTAAAAATATGTAAAAACTATTGAATTTTTTGTTGGAACGTTGTATTCTTATTAAGGTCTTTTAAATAAAAGATATTTGAAATTAAAAATCATAGTCTGAAAATGGGAGGGAGTAGATTTGAAAGGTTTTACTAATGTTACTTTTTTTTATAATAACGTAAAATTTAGCGAGCCATATTTAGATAACACTTATAGAAAAAATTTGGAAAATGGCAAGTATGTAATGGAAAATAAATTGATAAGTTATCAGGAAACAGTAAAAACCCTGGCCACAACAGATAATGATGAGGATTTAGTTGTATATAATTTTTCAAAGGATCATTTTGAAAACATTAAAGAAGCTAAAAAGCCATATAATTATTCGAAAAAGAAATTAAAAATAAATAAGAATATAGATAAAATAATAAGAAGTTTTTCTTGTATAAATGAAGAATATAATAATAATTTATATAAATTGTTATTATTAAGTGTTATATCTTTACTAAATTGTATAATCTCATCAAAAGAAAATACTGTTATTATGACCAATACATTAAATTTAGTTATAATTTGGATGAGTTTTATTATAATGGAGTGTTGGGGTAATAATAAAAGTGAAAAATCTATAAAAGATAATATTTAATAAAAGTGCCTTTTAAGATAATAAAATATTTTAAAAGGCATTTTATATTGAAAGGAAAGTTCAATATAAAAAATATAAATAGATTACAGTCTTTAATAGCAAAAAATAATAAATTATTGATAAAAATAGATTTTTTAGGTATATTCAAAGGTGATAATATAAAATATATGGAGGGATTACAATGAAATATACATATAAAACTAAAGGATGTTGTGCAACTCAAATAAATTTTGAAGTTGAAGAAAATATTATAAAAGAAGTTGAATTTATACAAGGTTGTCGTGGAAACACACAAGGTATAGCAAGATTATTAGTAGGTATGAACGTAGAAGAGGCCATAAAAAGGTTGAAGGGTATACCTTGCAGAGGAGAAACATCTTGTCCAGATCAACTGGCATTAGCATTAGAAAAATTAGTATTAAATAAATAAGAAAAGAGAATGTCTTAAAATAGTATTTAAGACATTCTCTTTTATCAATTTAATAAAACTTATACAGAAACATACTGCTATTAAAGTTTATAATCCATACATTCAATTTTAAAGAACGATTTAGGATATTTGCATAGTGGACATATTTCAGGAGCATTATTACCTTCATGAATGTATCCACAATTCATACATTGCCAATTTTGAACTTTATCAGGACTATTAAACATTGTTCCAGATACTATTCTGTCATATAAATCTTTGAATCGCTCTTGATGGAATTCTTCTACTTCTTGTAGTTCTTTATAAAAGTTTGCTATTTCAATAAATCCTTCACGTCTAGCAGTTTCTTCAAACTCTTTATAAATGTAAGAAAATTCTTCAGTTTCTCCTTCTATTGCATCTTTTAAATTTTGAGCAGTATTTTTTATTTGTTTTAAAGCATTTTTATAAACAAATCTACTATGTGCTCTTTCATTTCCAGCAGTTTCTTCAAATACTTCTGCTACGTAATTATAACCTTCTTCTCTAGCTTTTTCTGCATAAAGCATATATTTATTACTAGCTCTAGATTCACCAGAAAAAGTTTTTAAAAGATTTTTTTCCGTTTCACTACCGGATAAGGAAGTCATTTCATTTTGTCTATATTTCATTTTAAATCCTCCTAATTATCTATCCAATAATAAAATATGCAACTATATGTAAAAATGATACATATATGTAAAAAGTATAGAGCAAAAATACTCTATACTTTAAAATATATATTAAAAGTTTTAGAGAAAGTATTATTCTTTATTCAGTAGTATCATAGTGCCATAATAATACCAAAGACAATTATCGCAATATGGCAAATCACTTTCAATGATAAATTGTCCATCTGCAGGAAGCTTATTATATAATCGTTTACTTCCATCTTTAAATCTACATTCTACAGTTCGTAATCTTTTAAATAATTCATTAGCATCATCATATGAAATAGGTTTTATAATTCTCCAAGTATCTTTTAAACTAATATTTTTTTGCTTGGATGATTTGATTTTTCCTTGAATAATAAATTTTTCATCACCTTTAAGTTCTAAGGTGTGACCGTATTCATTTATTGCAATATAGGTTGGATTGTGATACAAAGTTTTAAGTGCTTCCATTGTGTTTAAATTATTCTCCATTAAAACGCCCCCTTTTTTAACAAGAATATTTTTAAATTAGTAATATTATATTATGTAAAATAAAAAAGAGTGTTAATAAGTAGTAAAATAATGTTAAACAATGAAGAAATAAATATGAAAAATATGATTTGATTTAAAAAATATAAAAATAACCTTTAGAATTGAATTTTAAATTAAAATAAAACTTAAATAGTTAAAAATTTGTTGCAAAATAAAATATGTAATGGTTTAGATAAATGAATAAAAGCAGTTATAGATTAAGAATCTTTAAAATTTTAAAATTTAAAAGATTAAAAAAGTTTTATGTTAAAATTTGTAATACATTTTTATTTAATGTATAATATTGTAGTAAATAAGATTAGGGTTCGGAGGATTTATGAAGGGTAAATGTAGTGCAAAATACATACTAATGATAATATTAATATCATTATTTACTACAATTTCTTATAGTGTTTATGCAAATGTAAACAAAAATGTAGATAAAGATACTCAAAAAAAAATACTTATAATTAATTCATATCATTTTGATGAGACTTGGGAAGCACAAATTTTTTCGGGTATTAAAGAAGGTTTAAGTAAAGAGTTTAAAAATGTAGAATATAATTTTGAATATTTAGATAGTAAAAGGAGTACATTGGATTTAAATGAAATAAAGAAAAACTTCACTTCAAAATTTAAAAATCAAAATTATGATTTAATTGTAGTATGCAATGATGAAGCTCTTATGGTATTAAATCAAATTTATAATGACATCTTTTTAGATACACCTGTCGTATACACTAGTATTAATAAACAAGACTTAAAATTAGGAGAAAATCTTGAAGAGCATTCAGTAGGAGTTCGTGAGCAGTTTTTAATATCAAATGCTATTTCTTTTGTGATTAAGACACATAATAATGTTAAGACAATGAATTTTATGTTAGATAATACAGTGAGTTCAAAAATATTTGCGGAAGAAATAAAAAAATTACAATCTAAATATGATAATTGTAAATTTAATATAATTCAATGTGAATACATTAATGAAGCATTGGAAAAAACTGAAGGAAATGAGAAAAATAGTGTAAATTTTATGTATGGCGTCTATAAGGATGAAAATGGACAAATAATTGATAGGGATACAATATCTACTATTGTTTATTATCATACTAAAAGAGAACTTTATACTTGGAGTGAGTCGTGGTTAAATTCAGTAGTTGTAGGTGGGCCTATAATTGAAGGAATTAAAATTGGCGAATTGACTGGAGATTTATGTTATAGAATACTTAATGGTGAAGATGTTAATACAATGTATGATATAAGTAATTCTAGTTTTAAATATGTATTTTATTATGAGGCTTTGAATAATTTTTCTATAAATATGAAGAATTTGCCAAGTAATTCTATAGTATTAAATCATCCATCGGTATTAAAAAAAATACCAATGGAGCTTAAGGCTACAATAATATTAATTATTGCTATCTTGACATTATTAATAATAATATTATTACTTAGAATTGAATATAAGAATAAATTATATAAGCAAGCATTGGAATACGAAAATTTACGGACTGAGTTTTTTGCAAATATTTCTCATGAATTAAGAACCCCATTAAATATAATATTAAGTACACTTCAATTAAATGATATGCATTTAAAAAATGGAGAGATAGTATACAAAAATGACGCTATTTATAAGAGGATGGATGCATTAAAACAAAATAGTAGAAGATTATTAAAACTTATAAATAACTTAATAGATATAACTAAGATTGATGCAGGGTATTTCGCTCTTCAATATGAAAATATTAACATAGTTGAAGTGGTTGAGGATATAACAATGTCAGCAGCTAATTATATTGAACGAAAAAATATAAATTTGATATTTGACACTGAGATAGAGGATAAGGTAGGTTGCTTTGATCAAGATAAGATAGAAAGAGTTATGTTAAATCTTTTATCAAATGCTATAAAGTTTACTCCTCAAGGTGGAGATATTTTTGTAAACATATATGATGAGGATAAATGGATAAAAATAACGGTTAAAGATACGGGAATAGGAATACCAAAGGATAAACAGCAAATAATATTTGAAAGGTTTAGGCAAGTAGAGAATTTATTAACTAGGAATCAAGAAGGAAGTGGTATAGGACTTTCTTTAACAAAATCACTAATTGAAATGCATGGTGGAGAATTAGAAGTAAAAAGTGAAATTGGACAAGGTAGTGAATTTATAATAAGACTTCCTATCAAAGAATGTAATAGGAAATGTGTAGTTGATAAAAATACTATAAATAATCCACAAGAAAAAATAAACTTAGAATTTTCAGATATATATGATGATTAAAATATGTTTTGACAATAAAGTATATTAGGTATATAATCTTAAATATCTCATATATTCAACAAATCACTTATTAATAATTGGTTTGGAATTAAAACTCTTATAAACATTTTTGTTTATAAGAGTTTTAATTTTTATGATTAAAATTTTATAAAAATAAGTTAGTATTTTTTGAACTTTTTTATAGAATAATACGTAGTAATAGTAGATGAAAATATGAGGAGGAATATTAATATGAAAAAAATAATTACCTTTATGATAGCTGTTATAATGTGTTTATCATTAATTGGATGCAGTAAATCAAAAGAAGAAGTTAAAAATATACCAGTAGCTGATATAATGGCAGCTGTTGAAAAAGAAGTAGAGTTTAGACCTATGGAAAACTTTCAAAGTGGAGATATTTTAAATGCTCAATATTATATAAAAGATGAAGATGTGGAAGAATATATAATAAAAAAGGCAATGATGAATGTTTCAGCAGCAGAAATTACAATAATTAAAGCAAAAGATGAATCAAAGGTTGAAACTATAAAAAATGGTGTAAAAAAAAGACAAGAGGATTTAGATAAACAGTGGTCTCAATATCTACCAGATCAACATGAACTAGTAAAAAATGCGAAAATAAAGGTTGTAGGAAACTATGTCATTTTTATAGTAGATGAAGAAAGTGAAAAAATAGAAAAAATAATAGATTCACAATTAAAATAAAATTTGATGAAAAAAGAGGTTGTTTAAAAAGCAACCTCTTTTAAATTTTATATTTAATTAATAAGTTTTATTAATTAAAATTTTTATGTAATAATATATATGAATATAGTAATAAATATAAAAATGAAAAGAGGTTACAAACATGAAAGTTGTAAGCGCAGAACTAAAAGCAATAAGGTATAATGGGGTAGACGTAAAAGTTCACAATGGACTTATGGGTATATTAGTTTCAATGGATAAACAAAATATTACATTTGATGATTTAACTAATCATGATGTATATACTAAAGTTATATTACTTACAAGAAAATGTTGTTCTTGTTCTCCTACATTAATAATGGAAAGTGGAGTAAAGGAAGATGATGATAAAGAGATACTAGAATTGATAGATAGAATTTTAGAGCTTATAGGGGATGATATAAAAGAAGCCTTTGAAAAAGAAAAAAGATAGTAATATATAGTGAATGTCTTAAATTATGAAATTTAAGACATTCACTTTTTTATAAAGATTTTGCTGAAAATTACGAATAATAGATAGTAAGACTAGTTTATAGAAACGAGACATAGATTAAGATATAAGGATGAAAAGAATGAAAAAAGAAGAAATATACATTGTTGATTTTAAACTAGAGAATGAAGAGATCATAAAGCAATATTTTTATAAGTGGATAGAAAGTAGAAGGCACATCCCTAAAAATTTTACAAAAGAAATAAGATTGATGAGTGTAAGACCATACTATATGCCCTGTTATGTATGTGATTTAAAAATTGAATTAGATTACACTATAAGAGTACAAAAAAGATATAAAATTCGAAGGGGAATGAGCACTATAATTGATGATAATGAAATGTTTTATGTGAAAGATTATTCTCTTTTTGCATCTCAAGTAATACCTAGATATGATATGGATCAAATCTCACCCTATGATTTTTCTAAAATGTCTATAAGTGGGTATGAAACCAAACAAGTAGCAAAAGAAAAATTTATTCAAGTATATGATGACTGTATAAATCATTATAAAGGTGCAGTGATGAAAAAATTAGAAGATGTTATTAATAAAAAACTTTTGAAAGAGAATACAAAAGAAATGAAGAAAAAATTTTACAAAGTAAAATCATATGAAATAATTAATGAAGAATATTATAAAGTATTAGTACCAGTTTGGGTATGCAAGTATTCTTATAATATGACAACTTACTATTGTATATTTAATGGTCAAAGTGGAAAAGAGTTTGGGCATACACCTTCTAGAAAAATAGATAAAATATTTATATCAGTAGTTATTTTTTTAATCATAATGATACTAGCAGTTTTTTTATTTATATATATAATTAAATAAATTACAATAGAGTTAAGGAAAATTATATTAAGGCATTTTTAAATAGTATAAAAATCTATTTAAAGATGTCTTTTTTATTTATAATTTATTTCTGAAAGTTTAGGTGTATGTTGAAAAATAATATATTTACCTTCATATAAAAGTTTAACTCCATTTATCCACTCATTATCATAATCTGGTTGAAGTGATAGTTCGTTCTATTTATAGGATTTTAATCTGGAATTTGAACTTATCTTATTTTTGGAACTTCATATTAAATTTTATTTTAACCTGTTTAATTTTATAAATACACAACGAATATTTATAAAATTCAAACAAACGTATAATAAAAGGCTTAAATAAGAATAACATACGTATAATGTCGAACGAAAATAAAAATAATTTAAAAAAAGTACTTTAAAAAAATAAAAACTATGATATAATAACAATATCGAATGATTATTAAAAAAATAAATATAATGTTCGTATAAAAGAATGGCTTAGGGGGAAAAGTTATGCAAAATCAAATTTTTACTATTTATGTTGAGAAAAAACCGAATTTTAATTTGGAATCACAGGGAATGTTAAGAGATTTTACTGTAAATCTTAAGCTGAATAATTTAAAAAATGTAAAAGTCATAAATAGATATGATATAAAGGGAATAAATAGTCATGAATGTGAATTAGTTAAAGATTTTATTTTAAGCGAAGTAAATGTAGACAATTTATATGAAAAAATTAATATAGAAAATAAAAATTCATTTAGGGTTGAATATCTTCCAGGTCAATATGATCAAAGGGCAGACTCAGCTATGCAGTGTATTCAAATATTAACTCAAAAAGAAGATTTAAAAGTTAAAACTAGTAAAATAATTATTTTAGAAGGATTACTTAATGAGAATGATGTAGAAAAAGTGAAAAAATACTACATAAATACTGTGGATTCTAGAGAAGTACCAGTGGATGAAATGGCCAAATTTAATGAAGAAAATATTGAGATTAAACCAGTTGAAATTATAGAGGGATTTATAAATTTAGAAGAAGGGCAATTAGAAAGCTTTATAAAAGAAAAATCTTTAGCAATGACTTTAGAGGATTTAAAGCTTGTTCAAAATTATTTTAAAAATGAAGAAAGAAGAAACCCTACTATAACGGAAATAAAAGTTATAGAAACGTATTGGTCAGATCACTGTAGACATACTACATTTCAAACAGTATTAACGGATATTGAAATTGAAGAGGGTAAATTTTCAAAACCTATAAAAGAAGCTTTAGAAATATATAATAATTATAGAAATGAGTTATATAAGGACAAAGATAAAGCTGTGACACTTATGGACATAGCCGTGATTGGAATGAAAAAGTTAAAAGCTATAGGAAAATTAGATGATTTAGATGTTTCAGAAGAAATAAATGCTTGTAGCATAATTATAGATGCAGATGTTGATGGAAAAAATGAGAAATATTTAGTGATGTTTAAAAATGAAACACACAATCATCCAACAGAAATTGAACCTTTTGGAGGAGCATCTACTTGCCTAGGTGGAGCTATAAGAGATCCGCTTTCAGGAAGAAGTTATGTATATCAGGCTATGAGAATTACTGGATGTAAAAATCCTAAGGAAGATTTAAAAAACACATTAAAAGGAAAATTACCACAAAGAAAAATTACAAAAGAAGCAGCGAAGGGATATAGCAGCTATGGAAATCAAATAGGGTTAGCAACAGGATATGTAGAAGAATTGTATCATGATGGTTATGAAGCGAAAAGGATGGAAGTTGGTGCAGTTATAGCAGCAGCACCTTATGAGAATGTAATAAGAGCAAACCCACAGCCTACAGATAAAATCATTCTATTAGGCGGAAGAACAGGAAGAGATGGTGTTGGTGGTGCCGCAGGTTCATCTAAAGAACATAATGAAAAATCTCTTGAAAGTTGTAATGCTGAAGTTCAAAAAGGAAATGCTCCAACGGAAAGAAAAATTCAAAGATTATTTAGAAATAAAAAAGTTACAACAATGATTAAAAGATGTAATGATTTTGGAGCTGGAGGAGTTTCTGTTGCAATAGGTGAACTTGCTCCAGGATTAAAAATAAATTTAAATTTAGTTCCTAAAAAATATGAAGGATTAAATGGAACTGAAATTGCAATATCAGAATCACAAGAAAGAATGGCAGTAGTAGTTAGTGAAAAAGATGTGGAGAAATTTATAGAATATGCACAAAATGAGAATTTAGAAGCTGTAGCAGTTGCTGAGGTTACAGAAGAAAAACGTATAGTAATGAGTTTTAATGGTCAAGAAATTTTAAATATTTCAAGAGATTTCTTAGATACTAATGGAGCAAAAAGTTTTAATAAAGTTAAAGCAATAGCACCAAAGGAATCGGAAAATTATTTTGAAAAAAATATTTTTATAAAAAATACTTTTGAAGAAACAATAAAGGGTTTGGTTGGAAATTTAAATATATGTTCACAAAAGGGGTTAATAGAAAATTTTGATTCTTCAATTGGAGGAAATACAGTAATTATGCCTTTCGGAGGCAGATATCAACAAACGCCCAATGAGGCAATGGTATGTAAACTTCCAATTTTAAATGGAGAAACTTCAACAGGTACAATAATGTCACATGGATTTAATCCATATATATCATCTTGGAGTCCATTCCATGGAGCATTTTATGCAGTTATAGAAAGTTTAGCAAAAATTGTTGCTATAGGTGGAGATTATAAAAAAGTTAGATTATCACTTCAAGAATATTTTGAAAAGCTAGGATGTGATAAAGAAAAATGGGGTAAGCCATTTTCAGCATTATTGGGAGCATTATACGCACAACATAGTTTTCAGATACCAGCTATAGGTGGAAAAGATAGTATGTCAGGAACTTTTAAAGATTTAAATGTGCCTCCAACATTAATATCTTTTGCAGTATCAACAGTGGATGTTAATAAAGTTGTAACTCAAGAATTTAAAAAGTTTAATAGCAAGGTAATTTCTATAAATGCTAAAAAGAATGAACAGGAAATTGTAGATACAGATAAATTAAAACTTAATTTTGAAAAAATACATTCACTTATAGAAAAAGAACTGGTTTTAGCATCCTATACATCAAAGTTTGGGGGGATATTAGAGGCAGTAATTAAAATGGCTTTAGGAAATAAAATAGGATTTAAATTTAGTAAAGGACTAAATTTAAATGAAATTACTAAATTAAATTATGGAACTATTATATTAGAAATTAGTGATAATGTTAATTTGGAAAAAGAACTAGAAAATATTGATTATACTATTTTAGGGGAAACAACAAAGGAATACAACATACAGTGGAACAATGAAATAGTTAATTTAGATGAAATAGAAAGCATTTATAATATGCCATTAGAAGAAATTTTCCCAACTGATTATACAAATAAAAGTATATACAATAAAAAAATAGAAAATTATAAAGTTAAAAACAAGTTAGAAATTAAGTCACCTTTAATAAAGGTTGCAAAGCCAAAGGTTGTAATTCCTGTATTCCCAGGAACTAATTGTGAGTATGATTGTGAAAGAGCATTTATAAAAGCGGGAGCAGAAGTTGAACAGGTTGTATTTAAAAATTTAACTTCAAAAAATATAGAGGAATCTATAGAAATTTTAGCTAAAAAAATAAAAACATCACAAATAGTTATGTTACCAGGTGGATTTAGTGCAGGGGATGAACCTGATGGTTCTGGTAAGTTTATAGCTACAGTATTTAGAAATAGCAAAATTAAAAATGAGGTCATGGAGTTATTGAAAAATCGTGATGGATTGATGTTAGGAATTTGCAATGGATTTCAAGCACTTATTAAACTTGGTCTTGTAACTTATGGCGAAATAACGGATTTAAATGAAAACAGTGAAACACTAACTAATAATTCAATAGGAAGACATATATCTTGTATGGTAAATACTAAAATAGTTTCAAATTCTTCACCATGGCTTTGTAAAACAAAGGTAGGAGATGTTTATACAATTCCAGTATCACATGGTGAAGGAAGATTTTATGGTAGTGAGGAAGGTATAAAAGCTTTATTTGAAAATGATCAAGTTGCTACACAATATGTTGATTTAAATGGAAATCCAACTTATGATATAAAATTCAACCCAAATGGTTCATTATATGCAATTGAAGGCATAACAAGTCCAGATGGAAGAGTATTTGGGAAAATGGGTCATAGTGAAAGAATAGGAACAAATGTTATAAAAAATGTTATAGGAAATCATGAACAGAAAATTTTTGAGAGCGGAGTTCACTATTTTAAATAATAGATTTTAGGAGGTATATTTGTGAAAGTTGCAATTATATTTGGAAGTAAATCAGATACTGAAATTATGAGAAATGCTGCAAAATGTTTAAGAGAATTTGAAATCAATTTTGAGGCACATATTCTTTCTGCACATAGAGTGCCTGAAAAATTAGAAGAAGTTTTAAAACAGTTAGAAGAAGATGGTTGTGAATGCGTAATTGCAGGAGCTGGTCTTGCTGCACATTTGCCAGGAGTTATAGCATCTAAAACTGTTATTCCAGTTATAGGAGTTCCTATAAAAGCAGAACTAAATGGATTAGATGCACTATATTCTATAGTACAAATGCCAAAGGGAATTCCAGTAGCTACAGTTGGTATAAATAATAGCTATAATGCAGCTATGTTAGCAGTACAAATATTATCTAATAAATATCCTGAAATTAAAGAAAAGTTAATTGATTATAGAAAAAATATGAAGAAAAACTTTATAAAAGAAAATGAGGGCGGGGTTGAATTATAATGGAAACTAAAAAATTAATGTATGAAGGAAAAGCGAAAAAAATATTTACATCAGGTAAAGAAGATGAAGTAATTGTATATTACAAGGATGATGCTACTGCATTTAATGGTGAGAAAAAAGAAACTATTAATTCAAAGGGAATTCTAAATAATAGCATAACATCAAAGTTGTTTGAAATGTTAAATAATAGAGGTATAAATACTCATTTTATAAAAAAATTAAATGAAAGAGAACAACTTTGTAAAAAGGTTGAAATAGTTCCAGTAGAAGTAATAGTAAGAAATGTTGCAGCTGGTAGTATGGCAAAAAGATATGGTTTAGAAGAAGGTAGTGAATTAAAAACTACTGTTTTAGAAATAAGCTATAAAAATGATGATTTAGGAGATCCACTTATGAATGATTATCATGCTGTAGCTATGGGAATTACAACTTTTGATGAATTAAATGAAATATATGATAATGCAAGAAAGATAAATGAAATTTTAAAAGAATTTTATAAAAAACAAAATATAAAACTTGTAGATTTCAAATTAGAATTTGGAAGATTTAATGGGAAAATTCTTTTAGCTGATGAAATATCTCCAGATACATGTAGACTTTGGGATATGACAACAGGTATGAAATTAGATAAAGATAGATTTAGAAGAAATCTTGGTGATTTAGTAGAGGGATATACAGAAGTGTTAAATAGAATGTCACAGGTGGAAAAATAGTATATATTTTGGTAGCAGTGAAAGCATCTTTAATAAAAGGGCAAAGGGTGGTTAAACATGGAAGATTTAAAAAAAGGATATATTTATAATAATTTTTCTCCAGATAAATTTAAAGATGAATGTGGTGTGTATGGGATTTTCAATACAGGAGAAGAAACATTAGAAGTAGGAAAAAGAGCATATTATGGACTTTATGCACTCCAACATAGAGGTCAAGAAAGTGCAGGAATAGTAAGTTTTGATGGTGAAAAAATGCATTCTCATAAGGATATGGGATTAGTTTCAGAAGTATTTAATAAGGAGATTCTTTCAAAACTTACTGGTTATAGTGCAATAGGTCATGTAAGATATTCTACTGCAGGTGGAAGCTGTATTAAAAATGCACAACCAATACTTGGAGAGTTTAAATTAGGGAATATAGCTATTGCACATAACGGTAATCTAACTAATGCAGATATAATAAGAGAACTTTTAGAAGATTCAGGATGCATATTTCAAACTTTAATAGATTCAGAGGTTATATTATATCTTATAGCAAGAAGTGCAAAAAAAGGGATTTTAAATGCAGTTGTTGATACAATGCAAGCAATAAAGGGTTCCTTTGCAATAACTATTCTTACAGAGAATGAACTTATAGGGGTTAGGGATCATTATGGAATAAGGCCATTATGTATTGGAAAAATAAAAGATTCTTATGTTTTGGCATCAGAGAGCTGTGCCTTAGATGCAACTGGTGCTGAGTTTATTAGAGATGTAGAAGCTGGAGAAATTGTAGTAATAAATAAAGAGGGGTTAAAAAGTATAAAATTTGGAGAAAAAAGCAAAAAAGCAGTATGTTCATTTGAATATATATATTTTGCAAGACCAGATTCTAAAATAGATGGAATAAGTGTCCATAAATCAAGGTTTAAAGCTGGTCAGGAATTATATAGGGAGAACCCAGTAGAAGCAGATATAGTTGTAGCTGTTCCAGATTCAGGAATATCTGCAGCTATGGGATATTCAGAGGCTTCAGGAATTCCTTATGAATTAGGACTTATAAAAAATAAATATGTAGGAAGAACATTCATATCCCCAACTCAAGAAGAAAGAGAAAATGCTGTAAATGTAAAACTTAATGTTTTGAAAGAAAATGTTAGTGGAAAAAGGGTTGTTTTAATAGATGATTCTATAGTAAGAGGGACTACAAGTAAAAGGTTAGTTGAACTTTTAAGAGAGGCAGGAGCTAAAGAAATACATTTTAGAGTTTCATCACCAGTAGTTAAATTCCCATGTTATTTAGGTATAGATACTCCGTATAGACGAGGTCTTATAGGTGCAAACATGGGAGTTGAGGAAATTTGCAATATAATAGGTGCAGATACTTTGGGATACTTATCAAAGGAAAAACTTTTAGAATGTCTAGATAAAAATATGGATTTTTGTATGGGATGTTTCCAAGGTGAATATCCAATATCAGCACCAATAAAATTTGAAGAATAAAAATTATAATTTTGTATAGTGGATAGTTGAATTTAAAGGCAGAAATAACTATCCACTAAAAAATTACATACATTTGGTGAAAGAGAGGAATGGGGATAATGATAACTTATAAAGATGCAGGGGTTAATATAGAAGAAGGTTACAAGGCTGTTCAGCTTATGAAAGAGTATACTAAAAAAACTATGACAAGTGGAGTTTTAAATGGGTTAGGTAGTTTTGCTGGTATGTTTGAAATAGGATGTGGTTATGAAAATCCAGTATTAGTTTCAGGCACAGATGGAGTAGGAACCAAACTTGAAATTGCAATAAGCCTAAATAAGTTTGATACTATTGGTATAGACTGTGTGGCTATGTGCGTTAACGATATTTTGTGTCATGGCGCAAAACCAATATTTTTCTTAGATTATATAGCTTGTGGAAAATTAGATTCCAATATTGCTGCTGATATAGTCAAAGGAGTTTCAAATGGATGCATACAATCAAGTGCAGCACTTATAGGTGGAGAAACTGCTGAAATGCCAGGGATGTATAAAGATGGAGATTATGATTTAGCAGGATTTGCAGTTGGAATTGTAGATAAAAAAGATATTATAGATGGAAGTAAAATAAAAGACGGGGATGCACTAATAGGAATTGCATCTTCAGGAGTTCATAGTAATGGTTATTCTCTTGTAAGAAAGTTAGTAGAAAACTATGATGAAAAATTAGGTGATAAAACTTTAGGGGAGATTCTTTTAACTCCAACCAAAATATATGTAAAATCAGTTATGGAGATTATGAAAAAATTTGAAATACATGGTATGGCACATATAACTGGTGGTGGATTTTATGAAAATATTCCAAGGATGTTTAAAGGTAATTTAGCTGCTGAAATACAGAAGGATTCTTTTGAAATTCCAAAAATATTTAAATATCTAATGGAAAAAGGTGTAGATGAAAATCATATGTTTAACACATATAACATGGGTGTAGGAATGGTATTAGCTGTAGAGGATAATGATGCAACAAAGATTATAGAAACTTTAGATAAGTTAGGGGAAAAAGCATATAAAATAGGAAAAGTTGTATCAGGAGGGGAAGGCATTTGTTTAAAATAGCAGTCTTAATATCTGGAAGTGGAACTAATCTACAAAGTATAATTGACAATATTAAAGATGGATACTTGAAAAATTGTACCATTGAATATGTAATTAGTGATAAAAAAGATGCATTTGGATTAAAACGAGCAAAAGAAAACAATATAAAAACTAGGGTATTTGACAAAAATGAACTAAAAGAAGACTTAAGTTACAATATATTAAAATTTCTTAAAGGAAAAGTAGATTTAATAGTGTTAGCAGGTTTTACTTCTATATTAAAAGAAAATATAATAGATGAATTTAGAAATAGAATTATAAATATACATCCATCATTGATACCAAGTTTTTGTGGGAAAGGCATGTATGGATTAAAAGTTCATGAAGCAGTAATTGAATATGGTGTAAAGGTAAGTGGATGCACAGTTCATTTTGTAGATCATGGCACAGATACAGGATCTATAATAATTCAAAAAGTAATTGACGTTAAAAGTACTTACAGTGCAAAGGAATTACAACAAGAAGTTTTGAAAACTGAACATAAGGCTCTTCCAGAAGCTATAAAACTTATAAGTGAAGGAAGAATTAAAATAGATAAACGAAAAGTTATAGTAAGTTAAAACTATAAAAGTTAAAGGGTGATATTGATGATAAAAAGAGCATTAATAAGTGTATTTGATAAAACAAATATATTAGAATTTGTAAAATTTCTTCAAAAGAATAATGTTGAAATAATATCAAGTGGTGGAACTTATAAATATTTAAAAGAAAATCATATAGATGTAAAAGAGGTATGTGAAATAACAAAAGCTGATGAGATGTTAGATGGGAGAGTTAAAACTCTTCATCCTAATATACATGGTGGCATACTGGCAATTAGAGATAATAAAAATCATATGGATACATTAAAAGAAAGAAAAATAGAAACCATAGATTTAGTTTGTGTAAACTTATATCCGTTCTTTGAAAAAGCTAAAGAAGATTTAGCTTTTGAAGAAAAAATAGAATTTATTGATATAGGTGGTCCAAGTATGCTAAGAAGTGCTGCAAAGAATTTTAAAGATGTTCTTGTTATTAGTGATATTAAAGACTATGAAACTGTTATAAAGCAAATTAATGAAAATGGTGATGTAGATTATAAAACAAGAAAAAGTTTTGCAGCAAAAGTATTTAATTTAACTACTGCCTATGATGCAGCAATATGCAAATTTTTACTTGAAGAAGATGATGAAGAAAACTATTTTACTGCTTCATATGTAAAAGAAAATAATTTAAGATATGGTGAAAATAGTCATCAAAGTGCAATGGTTTATAAAAATACTAATGGACTGGGAATGCTTAATAATATAATTAAATTAAATGGAAAAGAACTATCTTACAATAATATAAAAGATATGGATATTGCATGGAAAGTTGTAAATGAATTTGAAGAAATAGCTTGTTGTGGATTAAAACATAATACACCATGTGGAGTGGCTATTGGAAATACTGTAGTAGATGCTTATAAAAAAGCACATAGTTGTGATCCAGTATCAATATTTGGAGGAATAGTAGCAATAAACAGGATTATTGATAAAGAAACAGCAACAGAGATGATAAAGACATTTTTAGAAATTGTAATAGCTCCGGGTTTTACAGAGGAAGCTATCACAATCTTAAAAGAAAAGAAAAATTTAAGGGTTATAAAATGTACATCAAAGCCAAATGATAAAAAAGAAATTATATCTATAGATGGTGGTTTATTGGTGCAAGAATTAGATAAGAAAATTTATGATGATTTAAAAGTAGTTACAAAGGAAAAGCCAAGTAATGAAGAAATGGAAGAGCTAATGTTTGCAATGAAAGTTTGTAAATATGTAAAATCTAATGCCATAGTTGTATCTAAAGATAAAAAAGCTATAGGTATAGCAGGTGGACAAGTTAATAGAATATGGGCAACAAAACAAGCACTTGAAAGAGGCGAAGGGGCTACAGTATTGGCTTCTGATGCATTTTTCCCATTTAGGGACTGTGTAGATGAAATAGCAAAATCAAATATAAAAACAATAATTCAACCTGGTGGGTCGTTAAGAGATCAAGAATCAATAGATGCCTGTAATGAGTATGGAATAAGTATGGTATTTAGTGGAGTAAGACATTTTAAACATTAAAAATTGAGAGTAGATTAAATAGTTACTAACTAAAGTTTAGGAGAGTGAACAATGAAGATATTGTTAGTAGGTAATGGTGGTAGAGAGCATGCATTAGCATATAAGATGGCACAAAATCCCATAGTTGAAAAAATATATTGTTCTAAAGGAAATGGTGGAACTTATTTTGAGAATAAATGCGAGAATATAGATATAGACAATATAGATGACTTAGTAAATTTTGCACAAACTAATAATATTGAACTAACGGTTGTAGGACCAGAAAAAGAGCTTTGTGAAGGAATCGTAGATAAATTTAAAGAAAAAGGACTTAGGATTTTTGGACCTAGTAAAGAAGCAGCTCAATTAGAAGGTAGTAAAGCATTTTCAAAAGATTTCATGAAAAAATATGGCGTAAAAACTGCAGAGTATAGTAAGTTTTATAATTTAAAAGAAGCATTAAACTATGTTGAAAATTGTGTCTTACCAGTGGTTATAAAAGCAGATGGTCTAGCAGCAGGTAAAGGCGTTGTTATAGCAGAAAAAAGAGAAGAGGCAATAAAAGCAGTAAAAGATTTTATGGAAGATAAAATTTTAGGCAATGCTGGAGATGGTTTAGTTATAGAGGAATTTTTAGAAGGTGTTGAAGCATCTATACTTTCTATAACAGATGGTGAAGTGATAATACCATTTATATCTGCAAAAGATCATAAAGCCATAAATGATGGCAATAAAGGACCTAATACAGGGGGAATGGGCACAATTGCTCCAAATCCATATTGTAATGAGGAAGTTTTGAAAGATTTTACACAACATATAATGATACCAACATTAAACGGTATAAAAAAAGAAAAGTTAGATTATATTGGTATAATATTTTTCGGAATTATGATAACTAAAAAAGGTATATATTTACTTGAATATAATGTTAGAATGGGAGATCCTGAAACACAAGTAGTACTTCCGCTTATGGAAAGTGACTTAGTAGAATTAATTAATAGTGCCATAGATAAAAACTTAAAAAATACTAAAGTTTTATTTAAAAATCAGCATGCTTGTTGTGTTATAGCTTCATCAAAGGGATATCCAATAAAATATGAAAATGGTTTTGAGATAACGGGAGTAAACAAAGTTAAAGCTAAAACTTTTTTTGCAGGAGCAGAAGAAAAAAACGGAAAATTATTAACTAGTGGTGGAAGAGTACTAGGGGTAACCACAATAGGAAAAACATTAGAGGAAGCAAGAAATAAAGCTTATGATAGCATAAATAAAGTACATTTTGATGGAATATATTATAGAAAAGATATTGGAAAATAGTTTTAAAATAAAAACATTATGAGTTTCATAGTGTTTTTTATTTTAATATGAAAATTAATTAAATAAAAAAGAATTTGTTATTTCTTTATGATATAATTAAAAAGTGATTTTAAAAGTATATATACATATTATATAGATAGGAGTGAAATACTTGGAATTACTTGAAAAGTTTTTTAAAGAGTGGGGAATACCAATTTTATGTGCTGTTTTTTTAGCATTTTTGGTAAACAGATTTATATTCTTTAATGTTAATGTCCCAACAGAATCTATGTATCCAACTATAAAGCCTAGGGATAAGATATTTGTTACTAGAATTCATAGTCAAGAATCACTTCAAAGAGGAGATATTATAGTATTTAAATCAGAAGAATTGGAAGAAGATTTAATAAAAAGACTTATAGGTCTTCCAGGTGATCACATTGAAATAAAAGCTGATGGAACTATGTATATTAATGGTAAACTAATTGAAGAGGATTATGTAGTATACAATAGCAATAAACAAGCTATTTTTGATGTTCCAGAAGACTGTTATGTATTTTGTGGAGACAATAGAAATAATTCATTGGATGCAAGATATTGGGATAATCCGTATATAAATTATAAAGATATAAAAGGAAAAGCAAGGTTTATAATAAGCCCATTTAGTAGATGGGGAAAATTGAATTAACACTGAAAGCTATATTAAAATTTTAGTATAGCTTTCTTATTATTTATTTTTATTATTTAATGATAAATTTTCTTAACAGATAACTTTAAATAATGTAAAATATACATATAAATGCAGGGGGAGGAGAAAAAATGAAGAAGTTTATAAAAGATTGGTTATGGATAATTATAGTAGCATTAATAATAGCAGGGGTAACTAATAAATTTATTTTTTTTAATATAAAAGTAACAACTGGATCAATGTTACCAACAATACAGTTAGATGATACCATATTTTGTACAAAAATTTATGGTGAAAAGTCTATTAAAAGAGGAGAAATAATAGTTTTTGAATCAAAAGAATTAGAAGATGACTTGGTTAAAAGAGTAATAGGACTTCCAAATGATCATGTTGAATTTAAAAATGATGGAACTGTTTATATAAACAATAAGAAGTTAGAAGAGCCTTATGTAGTTAATAATAGTGATAAGACTGGAATTTTTGATGTTCCTGAACATTGTTATCTTTTTGCAGGGGATAATAGGGCTACATCATTAGATGCAAGAAGTTGGGATAATCCTTACATAAATTATAAAGATATAAAAGGAAGAGCTAAATTTGTAATAATGCCTTTTAGTAGATGGGGAAAATTAGATAAATAATTAAAAGCTATATTAAAATTTAAGTTTTAATATAGCTTTTAATTATGGAGTTTCTTAACAGATAACTTTAAATAATGTAAAATAAAATTATTAAATATAGTTAGGGGAGAAAGTATGAAGAAGGTTATAAAAGAATGGCTGGGGATAATTTTAATAGCATTAATAATAGCAGAGGTAACTAACAAATTAATTTTTTTTAATATAAAAGTTCCTACAGGTTCAATGTTACCAACAATACAATTAGATGATGTTATATTTTGTACGAGAATTTATGGTGAGAAATCAATTGAAAGAGGAGAAATAATAGTTTTTAAATCAAAAGAACGAGATGAAGATTTAGTTAAAAGGGTAGTAGGGCTTCCAAATGATCATGTTGAATTTAAAAATGATGGAACTGTTTATATAAATAATAAGAAGTTAGAAGAGCCTTATGTGGTTAATAATAGTGATAAGACTGGAGTTTTTGATGTTCCTGAACATTGTTATCTTTTTGCGGGGGATAATAGGGCTACGTCATTAGATGCAAGAAGTTGGGATAATCCTTACATAAATTATAAATATATACAAGGAAAGGCAAGGTTTGTAATAAACCCTTTTAGTAGATGGGGAAAACTTAAATAATAAAATAATCCTTTAAAATACATATAAGTGTTTTAAAGGATTATTTATTTTAAATAAATATAAATTTAAAAAATAATAATTTTTCAATTAAATAAAAATATTTTTTATTTAATTATTGAGTTTGTTCATGAAAAGTGCAATAATTAAATTATAAGTTAACAAAATGTTAAAAATTATTTTCCAAGAAAGGAAGTTGTATATATGGATATTAATCAAAGAATTGACGCTATGCGTAATGAAATTATTGCCTCAACAGCAGAACTTGTTAAAATAAGAAGTTTGGAAGGTGAAGCTAAACCAGGCATGCCTTTTGGAGAAGATGTAGATAAGGCCTTACAATGTGCTTTAAAGATGTCAGAAAAGTTAGGCTTTAAAACAGTTAATGTTGATGGATATGCAGGATATGCAGAAATCGGAGAAGGTGAAGAATACGTTGCATCCCTTGGACACTTAGACTTAGTTCCAGAAGGAGATGGATGGATATATCCACCATATGCTGCTGAGATACATGACGGAAAAATGTATGGAAGAGGAACCTCTGATGATAAAGGACCAGTTGTTGCTTGTTTATATGCATTAAAAGCAATAAAAGATTCAAATCTTCCAATGTCAAAAAGAATAAGAGTTATATTTGGAACAAATGAGGAAACTGGCGGGGAAGACATTCCATATTACTTAAAAAAAGAAAAAGCACCAGTATTAGCATTTACACCAGATGCTGATTTTCCAATAATAAATGGGGAAAAGGGTATAACAATATTTGACTTAGTTAAAAATTTTGTACCATGTGATAAAGATGGTAAAGTTATAATTGAAAGCATAGTTGGTGGAAATGCCGCAAATATGGTTCCAGATTATTGCGAAGCAATTTTAACTTGTGCCAATGCTGAAGAAGTTAAAAATACAGTAGAAGAATTTGCAAAAGACAAAAAATATGAAATAACAGTTAACATAGAAGGTAATAAAGCAATTATTAAATCTATAGGAGTTTCTGGACACGGAAGTACACCAGAACAAGGAAAAAATGCTATAATGCAATTAATTACATGTTTAGCAACTTTAGATTTAAGAGATGATGAAGTATCTGATTATGTTAAATTCTTTGATGAAAAAGTTGGTATGGAAGTAGATGGAAAGAGCTTCGGAGTTTATCTTGAAGATGAGCCATCAGGAACATTATCATTTAATTTAGGAAAAATTAATTTAAATAGAAAAAGTGGATCAACTACATTAAACTTAAGATATCCAGTTACAAAAACTTTAGATGATATGATGACTCCATTATGTACAACTTTAGGAACTACAGGAATAATGATGGAAAACTTCTCACATCAAGAGCCATTATATTTCGAAACAGATCACCCATTAATTCAAAAGTTAGCAAAGGCTTATAGTGAACAAATGGATGAAGAAGCTAAATTTGTTTCAATAGGAGGAGGTACTTATGCTAAAGAAATGCCTAACACAGTAGCATTTGGACCAACATTTATAGGACAGCCAAGCACAGTTCATCAACCGAATGAATATATAGATATAGAAGAATTAATAAGAATTTCAAAAATATATGCATATGCATTATATGAATTAGCAAAATAATTAATAAAATAATAGAAACACCTAAGAATTTTTCTTAGGTGTTTATTTTTTAATTTTAAAAATAAATTAAAAATTTGGAAGCAAATAAAATCTTTGTAAAATTCAATATTTTTTAAAAATATTATAAAATATATGGATAAAATAGGAAGACGATGTTATAATATAAATATACTGTTAATAAGTTAAAAGAAATTTAATAATTATTTAGGAGTGTATTATGATTTTTTTATCGATGGTATCTTTAATTACGGCTATAATTTTATTAGTGTTTATAGAAAGCCCTTCAATAATATTAGCTTTTAGTCTTATATTTATAAGCTTTATAAGTTCTTTAAGTAGTCTAAAAAAGCTATCAAATAATACTGAAGGTGCTTTGAAAAATAAAGAATTTAAAATAATAAGTAATAAATCAATTAGTATTTGTTCTGCAATCTTAATCATGAATGTATTTATTGTAAGTTCACTGATTCTAATTTTCTTTTTACAAAAGATAACCTAATACAGACTTTTAAGTCTGAAAATTTAAAATGTTAAATAAATACACTGATATACTTAATATGTATACTCAGTTATTTTTATTTAATTTTATTAAGTAAAAATAACTTTATAATGAGCATTTAATTGGAATAATATGCTTTTATTTTAAATAGTATTATAAAGTAAAAATTAAATTTCATTGTGAGGTTTTTATTATGAAAATAAAAGAAATAAAAATAGGTAAAATAGATATACCGTTAAAAAGAAAGTATAAGCTTCCAACAAGAGAAATAACAACTTCTGAAGAAGTTGTTATAAAAATTATAACTGATACTGATGAAATTGGTTATGGTAGTGCAGCTCCAGCACCAATGGTTACTGGAGAGACAGAAAATTCTATAATTGGGGCTATAAGATATATAGAAGATTATATAAAGGGTATGGAAATTAGCTCGCTAGAGTCTATAATAGCCACTATGGAAAAAGTTATTAGAAGAAATCCAAGCGCCAAGGCTGCTATAGATATAGCACTTTATGATTTAGCAGGCAAGAAATATAATGAGCCTTTATATAAATTTTTAGGAGGAAATACAAACTTTACTATAACAGATACCACTATAATGAATGATTCTATTGAAAATATGGCTAAAAATTCATTAGAAGCTATGCTTAACGGCTATGCAGATTTGAAAATTAAGTTAGGTTATGGAAGTTTTGAAAGGGATATTGAAATTCTTCAGGCTATTAAAAAGTCCATAAGAAAATCTGCAAGAATAAGAATAGATGGTAGTGGGGCATGGAGTGCAAAAGAAGCAATAAAGATAATAAGAAAATGTGAAGAAATAGGACTTGATATAGATTTTGTAGAGCAACCAGTTAAGTATTGGGATATAGAAGGTTTAAAACAAGTTAAAGATAGTGTGGATACTATGATTTTAGCTGATGAATCTGTATTTGGATATTCTAGCGCAGAGGCTTTTAGAGTAATAAAAAATAGAACTTGCGATTATATAAATTTAAAACTTATGAAAAGTGGAGGAATCCATAATGCAATAAAAATATATAATATGGCAGAGACTATGGATATAAAATGTATGATGGGATGCATGATAGAAAGTAAAATAGGTATAACTGCTGCTGCTAGTATGGCAATGGCTAAAGACAATATGATAACCTCAGATTTAGACACTATGCTTATATTTGAAGAAGACCCTATAGTAGGTGGAGCGACTTTTGAAAAAAATAAAATAATATTAAATGATGAGCCAGGTCTTGGAATTAAAGAAATAAAAGGATGGAAAGAGATAAAATAAAGGACACCTAAGGTGTCCTTATTATTTTGTAGATATTATAGCTAATTTGTGAAGGGCTCTAGTGGCCATCACATATCTTAATTTTTTTATATTATCGTAGTAATTATTTTTATATTTATTACTTTCAATTATTACAACACCATCAAATTCTAATCCTTTTGCAAAATATGAAGGTATTATTGTAATTCCATGAGTGTATTTTATATAGTCCTTATTAATTAATTTAAAGTTCAATTTATTTTGCAACATAGAGCTTAACTCTAATGCTTCATTTTCATCATAGGTTACTATAGCTATATTTTCTAAATTTTCATCTCTCATTTTTTGAGCAATAGCTATTATTTGTGATTCTAATTCAGATTTGGAATTAGCAATAGTTTTTTCAACTTGTTCACCAGAACGAACTAATGGAACTATTTTATCTTCATTTAGAAAATTATTAGCATAGTCCATTATTTCTTTAGTGGAACGATAGCTTTTATCTAATTTATAATTAGAGACTTTTAGGTCATTTAAGTAGTTAGTTAAAGTTAACATAGCTGGTTCACCATTTAAAGGTAATAGACGTTGATTGCTATCACCAACAATTGTAAATGAATTGCACTTGGTAATTTCTCTTATCGTAGCAAATTGGACTGGAGAATAATCCTGTGCCTCATCTATTACAACGTGTTTTATGTCATCTTTTAACTTAAATCCTTCTAATTTAACTTTAAGATATAGAATTGCAGCTAAATCTAATTCTGTTAAATCTAAGCTAGTATTGAACTCAGTATAAAGATCAATAATATCTGGCGAATTTAAATAAGATAAAGATTTTTTTAGTTCTATTAAATCTTTTATAAGTTCTTGTATTGCAATTTTTCTTTTGAAATCTAAATCATTTATTTCTAAAATTAATTCATCTTTAGAGAGTTTTGATTTGATAGCCTTAAAATTATTTTCAATAGCTCTAAATTCTGTATCTCTAGCATCTTTAAGTTTAGAAAAAATTATTCTTTTAATTCTTTTGCTACGTTTGAATAAAGGCATATATTTAAAATCTTCTTCAAACATATTTTGAATATCTTCTTTACTTATAACTAAATTACCTCTAAGGGATATATCTTCATATTTAAATAAGTTAGCATTCAGAGACTCTATATATGTATCTAGTGAGTTTTTGAAATCTATGGAAGATTTATAAGCAATGTCTTCTATAAATGTTTTATCACCGCTTAATACTTTTTCCATAACGTCTTTTAATGAAAAAGCTTCTTCTAGATCTAAAACTTCAAGAGCAAAATCTATAAATGTAGATTGTTTTACTCCGCTTTCTCCAAGGCTAGGAAGTACATCAGATATATAATCCATAAATATGTGATTGGGACCAAGTATAAGAACTTTATTTTCTAAAGATTCTCTGTTGTTATATAAAAGGTATGCCACTCTATGAAGAGCAATAGTAGTTTTACCACTACCAGCAACACCATCAACAACAAGTGCTTTATATTTATCTTCTCTTATAATTTCATCTTGTTCACTTTGTATTGTCATTATAATATCTTTTAATTTTTGGGATGAATTCTTACTTAATACCATTTGAAGTATATCATCATTTACATTTACTGCAGAATCAAACATTCCTTCAAGAATGCCTTTTTTTATTATGAATTGACGTCTACCTAATATATTTACATCAACTTTTCCCATAGGAGCATTATACTGACTTTCTCCTAAAGAACCATGATAAAATAATGATGATACAGGGGCTCTCCAGTCAACGACAACCGGTTCAAAGGTATTATATGGAGTAACACCAAATCTACCTACATATATTTTATCTATTCCAAAATCCTCTTCTCTAAATTCAACATTTCCAAAGTAAGGAGAAGTTTTAAGTATATTAAGTTCCTTAAGTTTTGTATCAATAGATTTAAAGGCTTCTTCTTTTACATACCTTTCATGGTCAAAGTAATCAATTAATTTATCTTCGTCATCTTTATAGTCATCTAAGATGTTCTTTCTATACTCAACTATGTAGTCAACAATTTCTTTTCTTTTATCTAAGTATATCAATATTTCATTATTAATTAACTCAATTACCTCTGATAATTTTTCTTTTTCTATACCGAATTCTAGTTCTTTTTTTAATTCATCGTTCATAAAAAATCCTCCCTTCAAAGGCTGTAAAAACAAAATTTTTCTATGACACTATTTATAAGTTTAAACAAATTATGAAAAACTTATAACAATAGAGTACCTAATATTATAACCCTAGATTTATAATATTAAAAGATAAAGATAATAAATTTTAAATTTCAACTATACATTCTTAACTAAAGTAAGCTGTTAAGTAGTAGTAAAATATTAATCTTAGATTTTCTTATTTGATAAATGCATAAATTTAAAATTCATCTCAAAACCATATAGTAGAGAACTTAAAATTGAAATAAAAAAATATAATATAAATTCAATAATAATACAGTTAAAATTATAGTGTATAGTTATGCAACAGTATATTGAAAAACATAAATATAACATTAGAAGATTTAGAAAATCTATTTTTAGATAACCGCTAAGATTAAAGATTTATAAAACTAATAAGATGATATTAATTATAGAAAATTTAAAATATTCTATAAATTTTATAGTTATTGTGGTATATTTATACTAAAAGAAAATAAAATCGCATAAATATTATTTTGAAAAATTTTTAAATAAAATTATAATCAATACAAATTCAAATATAATTTTAACTTATAAAAAGGGGGAGACTTTCATGGAATGTGACAAAATATGTAAAAAACCATCGCTTATGGTATCTTTAATACCATTTATTTCGTTAATAGTATTTATGTTATTAGGTGTAATTGTATTTGACTCTGCACCACAAATTCCTTTAATTATATGCTGTGTAATAACAGCTTTTATAGGTAAATTTTTAGGAATCAGTTGGGATGATATGGAGAAGGCCATGATAGAAACTAATTCTATGGCTATGCAAGCTAATTTTATCATTATGATAGTTGGGTGTTTGGTTGGAACTTGGATTGCAGGTGGAGTAGTTCCAGGTATGATATACTATGGATTGAAAATGTTTACACCAACAATGTTTTTATTTTTACTACCAGTGATATGTGCCATAGTATCAGTGTCAACTGGTAGTGCATGGACTACAGCAGGAACTATGGGAACAGCAGCAATGGGAATTGGAGCTGGACTTGGTATACCAGCACCTATAGTAGCAGGAGCAGTTGTAAGTGGAGCGTCCTTTGGAGATAAACTATCACCATTATCAGATAGTACCAATTTAGCTGCTGGAGTAGTTGGAACAAATGTTTTTGAGCATATAAGGCATATGCTTTACACAACAATACCAAGTTTTACAATAGCAGTAAGTTTGTTTGGTCTTATTGGTCTTAAATATAAAGGAGCTATTGTAGACACAACTCAAATTGATGCTATATCCAAGACTATATTGGCAACATTTCATATAAGTCCATTAATTTTCATTGCACCTTTATCAGTAATATTAATGATAATATTTAAAGTTCCTGCCATACCAGGAATGATAGGCGGTGCTACGATAGGAACAATATTTGCATTTTCACAAGGAAATAGTATATCAGAAGTTTTACATGCATTATTTTATGGAGTTCAACTAAGTACTGGAAATGCAATGGTAGATTCTCTTTTAAATAGAGGAGGATTACTTTCAATGATGGAAACAATTTCTCTTGTTATGTGTGCATTAGCTTTTGGCGGACTAGTTAAGAGAATAGGTTGTTTAGATACTATAATATCTGTAATACTTAAACACTGTCATAGCAGAGGAAGTATTATTTTATCCAATATAGTAAGTTGTATAGCTATGAATTTTATGGCAGCAGATCAATATATGTCAATAGTTATTCCGGGGCAAATGTACAAGCCTGTATATGAAAAATTAAACTTACATCCTACAAATTTATCGAGAGTTTTAGAAGATGCAGGAACTTTAACTTCTGGGTTAGTACCATGGTCAACCTGTGGTGCAATTTACTTTACAACCTTAGGGGTAAGTGCTTTTGCTTATGCACCATTTCACTTTTTAGGGTTTATTAATCCACTAGTTTCAGCATTTTATGGTTATACAGGTATAGCATTAAAACCATTAGATTCAAGCAAACCAATAGGAAATATATTAAGTGAAAATAATACTTTAGATAAAGATAATACCGTTAAAATATAAAAATAAAAGGTAGCTTACTAAGCTACCTTTTATTTTTATAAAAAGTATATTATTGACATTCTAATATTATACGGCGTATAATATATATAAAGATATAATATTATAGGGAAAAATAATAAAGTTAAAGTAACTTATAGAATTTTATTATAAATAAAAAGATATTTTTAGTATTTAAAGTTATCCCTATATTAATAAAATAAGGAGGACAAAAAATGGCTTTTCAGTTAGGAGCTGCTTTATTAGATGCATGCGTATTAGCCATCCTAATGAAAGAAGATACGTATGGATATGTGCTAACTCAGCAAGTTAGAGAAATTATGAATATTTCTGAATCTACATTATATCCAGTGCTTAGGAGGCTACAAAAGGAAGGATGCTTAAAAACCTATGATCAACCTTTTCAAGGTAGAAATAGACGTTATTATAAAGTAACAGAAGAAGGCAAAATAAAATTTAAAGAGTATTTTAATGAGTGGAATGATTATAAAAGTAAAGTTGATAAAGTTTTAAAGGGAGGGATAATTGATGAATAGAGTAGAATTTATTAGTGAATTGAAGTCTAAACTAAAAAGATTACCTAAAGATGAAATTGAAGATGCTTTAAATTACTATAATGAATATTTTGATGAAGCTGGTATAGAGGATGAACAGGAAGTTATGGAATCTTTAGGTTCTCCATGTGATATAGCATCACAAATATTAGCGGATTATTCACTTAAAGATATGTCTTTAAAGCCTAACTCTACTAAAAAAGGGATTTCAGCAGTTTGGTTTGCTATATTGGCAGTTTTTGCAGCACCAATAGCACTACCATTAACAATAGCAATCTTTTTAACTGTAGGAGCTATTGGAATTGCAATAATAGCTATTATTATTGCATTTTTATTAACTATGATAGCTATGGGCGGAGCAGGAATAGTTGCAGTTATTTCAGGAATTGTTGTGATTTTTAAAGATATACCAACAGCACTTATATTTATCGGTGGAGGAATTGTAGTAGTTGGAATTGATGCTTTAATTTTTCTACCTATAACATATTTAGCAAACAAAGGCTTCAGATTTATAGCTAATACAACAAATAAGATATTAAATAAAGCTAAAAAGAGAAGGGGGGTTAAAGGAAATTATGAATAAAAAAGTTAGAAAAAGAATAGCAATTATAGCTATTGGTATGATATGTGCAGGAAGCATAATGACTTATAGTGGATATTTATTAGGTGGTTCAAAAGACATAAGTTTAAATATAAAAGATGGTTTAGTCATAAATACTTCAAAGGAAAGATATAAAGAAACTATTTCGCTAGAGGAGTTTAATAGTATTGAAGTTGAATGTAACTCTAATATAGAATTTTTAAAGTCAGATAAATATGAATTAGAATTTGATGTTCCACAAAGTAGTGGAAAAATTTCTTATAGTGTAAAAGATAAAAAACTAATTATAAAACAAAGTGCGCAAAGTAAAAATAACTTTAATATAAATTTAGGGTTTGAAGAAAATAATCAAGATAAAAGTTACATTAAAATATATGCTCCAAAGGAAATGAAATCTAAAGAATTAAAAATAACATCTAGATTTGGAAATATAAATATTTGTCCAACTGAAAGTGATGTAGCAAATATAAACTCTTATTTTGGAAATATAACAGTAGATGGTTTAGAAGCCAGTAGTACTATTAATATGAACATGAATAATGGTAAGTTAAATGCCAGTAATATTAAAGCTCAAAATATTAATGTTTCTAATAAATACGGTGGAGTTAAACTTGAAAATGTTAATTGTAATGGGTTAGATGTAACTTTAAATAATGGTAAGTATATTGGAAATAATGTATCTACTAAGAATTATACTTTAAAAAATAGTTATGGTAACAATGACCTTTCTAATAGTAAAAGTGAAGTGTTAAACATTGATATTAAAAATGGTGAACTAAAGATTGATAGCATGAATAGCGGAAATGCTAATATAGTTAATAATTATGGAAAAGTGTATGCGAATGCCTTACAAACAAATGATTTAAAAATGAATTTAACTAATGGAAATGCAGAAATTAATGGTGAGTTTAAAGGTACATCAGAAATAAATTCAAAGTATGGAAATGTGTTAATTAACACCTCTTTAAATAAGGAAGACTATGATTATGATATTAAAAGTGACTTTGGAAAAATTAAAATAAATGATAAACAATATGAAAAACAGGCCGAAAGAAATGAAGGCTCTAGTAATATTTTAAAGGTTAAGTTAAATAATGGAGATGTTAATTTAAGCTTTAAATAGTGTAATAAGCTCAGTAAAATACTGGGCTTATTTTCATGGAAAAATTAAAAACTTTATAAAACCTTTAAAAATTCCCTTTATAATTCTTATTGTTTACAAAAATAACAAAATTAGGGGGAGAGTTTATGTTAGAGAAAAAAATAGAAATAAAAGGTGTAAGTAAAAAAATAAAAAATAGAACTATATTAAGTGATATTTCCTTTGATATTTATAAAGGTGACATTTGTGGTTTTTTAGGGCCTAATGGTGCGGGAAAAACTACTTTAATTAGAATTATTACAAATTTAATTTCTCCAACAAAAGGAGAAGTAAAAATAAATGGCATAGATGTTGTTAAACAAAGAAAAAGTGCATTATTGAATCTTGGTGCAATAGTAGAAGAACCTGTATTTTTCCCATTTATGTCAGGAAGAAAAAATCTACAAAATTTAGCTATGCTGAACCCAGATATGTCAAAGGCTGAACAAAAAGAAAAAGTGGAAGAAGTTTTAAAAATAGTAGACCTTCAAAGCAGAGGTGATGATAAAGTTAAAACTTATTCTTTAGGAATGAAACAAAGGTTAGGAATTGCGCAAGCACTTTTAAATAATCCAGAAATAATTATTTTAGATGAACCGGCTAATGGATTAGATCCTATAGGTATGAGAGATTTAAGAAACCTTATATTTAAACTTCAAAGAGAAAAGAAAATAAGTTTTTTAATATCCAGTCATCTTTTAGACGAATTACAACAAGTTTGTAATAGATTTATTGTAATAAATGAAGGAAACCTTATATGGGAAGGTAGTAAAAAAGAACTAGAGAGTGTTAGTGATAATGGAAGATTAGAAGATGCATTTATAAAATTGGTAAGCAAATATTAGGTGGTGGATATAATTATGAAAAATTTATTTATTAGTGAATGGCAAAAGTTGTGGAGAAGAAAGGTTACATGGATTTTATTTATAACGACAGTATTAAATTTAATATATTTTATTAAATCTTCTATTAAAAATAATATTGGTATTACACCAGACAATATTAAATATATTTCAGCATTAAACTTTCCAAGTAGCTTACTTAAAAATCAAATAGTAAGTATTTTTGATATTATGGTAATTATCTTTATTGTCATGGCTGTAACAAATGAATATAGAACTGGACAGTTAAGGATGGTAATGACAAGAAATATTTGTTTTGATGAAATTTTCAAAGCAAAATATCTAGTTATAGTAAGTACTATGTTTTTATTTTTAACTGTAAATTTTCTTTTAAGTACTTTTTTAGGATATTTAGCTTTGCCACATGAAAATGTTAAGTTTCCATATTGTTTAAGAACTTTTACGATAAGTGAAAGTATTTCTTACAATATTAAATATTATATTGTTACATGTATAGTTTTAGCTGCTTTTATATCAGTTATTATATGTATATCAGCAATATCTAAAACTGCTATAGAAGCGATAACATTGAATTTAATATTTATGTTTATATCAGTAATGTTACCAGAGTTATCTTTAATTTTTACAAGTAAAGGATCAAGTATATATGAGATTTTAAATTTTTCTTGTCTAACAAGAATTCAATATTTAGGTATAGATCATTTGCTTTCAGAATCTCAAAAAGGAATTGGAATTATGATAACTTCCATTGCTTTTCACGGAATAGTATTTTATTTAATTGGACTGAGATTATTTAATGACAGAGATTATTATATTTAAGGAGGAATTAAAATGAATAGATTAATAGCTTCAGAGTTTCAGAGAACATGGAAAAATAGGCAAACTATATTATTACTTGTATTTTGCATAGTTATTACAATTGTATCTTGTATATGGAGATATGCATATCCAGCTGGTTCATATGATGCAGTAAATTATAATGTAGAATTAAACAGACTTAATTTTGCGCCATTTATATTTTATGGAGTAAGATTAGAATTAATGTATATAATATTGCCTATTATGTATATAAACTCAATTAGTCATGAAATATATATGGGAGCTTTTAGAATATATGCAACAAGACCATATAAAAAACATGAATTTATAATAAGTAAGATAATAGCATTAGCTTTAGTAACTTTTATATTTGTATTTATAGTGTTTGCAATAAGTACAATTTTTGGATATTTATTTATGCCTAAAGTATCAAAAGTTAAGTTTTATAATATTCAACATGAATTTTCAATGATGCAGGCTTTTTTATATACTATAAAATTTTATATTATACAATTTGTTATATGTTTATGTGTTTTAGGCTTATCAGTAGTTATTGGTACTATAATAAGCAATTTTGTAATTTCAATTTTCGCTATTATTGCTTCAACAATAGCATTAGGATTTCACACTAAAATTTTTGAATTTATTAATTACACAACGACATATGGTTTCTATGTTTTAGGGGATAGTGTATCTATAAGTTTTTATATTAGATTAGGAATGTTTTTAACCATAAGTTTAATTATAAGTATATTTTTATGGATAAGAAAAGATTACCTTTGTTAAAGGGGGATACATCATTGAAAAAAATTATAGGTATATTAATTTGTGCATTTATGATTACAACACTAGGAACGGTATTAAATATTAAGTATGAAAAATATAAAGAACACAAAGCTATACAAGCCTTGAAAAGTAAGAAAATAGAATTAAAGACTGTAAAATATAATAATGGTTTTGAAGATTTAATGCCTTTAAAAAATATATTAAAAGATAAAAAAATTGTTGCTATGGGAGAAGCAACTCATGGAACAAAAGAATTTTTCCAAATGAAGCATAGAATGTTTCAGTTTCTCGTTGAAGAGATGGATTATAATATTTTTGGTATAGAAGCATCTATGCCTGATTGTGTAAAAATAAATGATTATATTTTGTATGAAAAGGGAGATGCAAAAGAAGCTGTAGCGGCAATGAATTTTTGGACATGGAACACTAAAGAAGTGTTAGAAATGGTAGAGTGGATGAGAGAATATAATAAAGCTCATGAAAATAAAATTAAATTTTATGGTTTCGATATGCAATCAAGTAGTTTGGCAGCTACAAATGTTATAGATTATTTAAAAAATGTAGATCCAGATTATGAAGTCAAATTTCACTCTAAACTTGAGGAATTTAATGATAAAAAACTAGATTATGTTGTAGAGAAAAAACTGCCTATTAATGATATCAAAGAAATAATAAATAATTGTGATAAAAAAAAGGATGAATATATTAAAAAATCTTCAAAAGAAAAATATGAAATAAACAATCAAAATTTGAAAATCATATGTGAGTTTTATGATATTTTTGGTGAAAAAAGTAGTGATTTTGAAAAAGAAAATAAAAGAGATAAATATATGGCAGAAAATATAAAATGGATTTTAAATCATGAAAAGGAAAATAGCAAAATTATGATATGGGCCCATAATACACATGTAGCAAAGCAAATAGATAATTTTAGTAATTTAGATAAAGAATATGAGACAGGAAATATAAAAAGAATGGGCTCTAATTTATATGACATGTATAAAGATAAAATATATATTATTGGATTTGAATTTAATAAAGGAGATTTTAATGCTGTAGTATGCAATAAGGAAACTGGAAACCGTACAGTTGAAAAATGTACACTTCCATCATCTGAGAAAGGTTCAGGAGCATATATTTTTTCAAAAATTTCACCTGTATTCTTTATAGATTTTCAATCTTGTAGTAAAGATAAATATCTATTAGACATATTATTAGCATCACAAATGTATCATGATATTGGTGCAAACTTTGTAAATGAAAAGGCTAGCTTAAAATCGCAAGTTTTAAGTGAGAGGTATGATGGATTGATATTTATAGACACTACTAGTAATGCTGAACCTAACTAGTTCTTAATAATGAAAATAAAATAGGCTAGGTATATATTATATAAGATAGAAGTGACCTAGTAAATTTATTAACAAAGGGACTGCTTAATACAAGTTGTTAGGGAAATGTTATTTTCTCTTACATTGGTTATAAGAGAAAATAAAAAAAGGAGAGAAAAATGAAAAAAATAAATTTTATTAACATACTAAACTATATAATGTTTATTATTTTAATTGTTTTATGGGGAAGTGTTTTTTTAGTTCATGGAATTGTAGGTGTTATAGCTTGGGCACTAGCTAAATTAGTTTTTGCACCTATTGGTATCATATTACTATTTTTAAATTTACTAATTTTTATTAAATGTTTAATAAGAAAAAGAAAATATGGTGCATCTATAATTTCTATTATTTTATCAATTTTTATTGCATTTCCAATACTGATGTTAATAAATGTTTTGAAAGTTGAATATCCGGCTAATATTGATAAAGTAAATCCATCAATTACAGTGAAATGGCCATTAAAGGAAAAAACTATTGTTGGATGGGGTGGAGATACTGTAGAGGTAAATTTGCCTCACTCTATATGGGGGTCTGAAAGATGGGCGTATGATTTAGTTATGGAACCGGAAAGCATAGGTAGCAAAAATATTAGTGATTACGGAATATATGATAAAGAAGTTATTTCACCAGTTTCTGGAACGATTATAGCAGCATATGATAAAGAGGAAGATATACTGCCCAATACAGAAGAATTTTTATCTATGGAAGGTAATCATGTTTATATAAAAGTAGATAAAACAGGTACTTTTTTGTTATTGAATCATTTAAAAAAGGATAGTGTGCATGTAAAAGTAGGTGACAAGGTGGAGGAAGGACAATTTATTGGAAGAGTTGGAAACACAGGCTCAACATCTGAACCACATTTGCACATACAGCATCAACGTCAAGATCCGACTAAGAATATTTGTCTGATTTTTGCAGAGGGATTACCACTTTATTTTAAGGATATAGATGGGGAAAAAATGCCACAAAAGGACTCAATTATAACACCACAAAATTAAAGATTATTATAGTGGTATTTGATTAAATCATATCTTGCAACTTTTTCTAAAGTTGTTTGTAAATATGATAATATTATGCTAATATATATAAACATATGATAAAATGATATATGTTTTTTCTAAATTTCAAATTAATACAAATTTATAGGGAAACAAGCTATAATTTGAATTTAATTAATTAGGAGCTTGCATAAGTTTTAGATTATTCAAGTTTTAAAATGAATAGTCAAAAAAGGTAACTTGGAACACTATAATAAATTAAACTTTTGAAAAAACTAAAGAAAATTTTATATATTAAGATTTGAAATAACGAACGGAGGAACTAAATTATGTCTAATTTACCAAATTGTCCAAAATGTAATTCAGAATACACTTATGAGGATGGAAGTCTTTTTGTTTGTCCAGAATGTGCTTATGAGTGGAATTTAGAATCAGAAAAAGAAAATAATGAAGATATAAAAGTTGTAAAAGATGCAAATGGAAATATCTTAAATGATGGTGATACTGTAACTGTAATTAAAGACCTTAAAGTAAAAGGAGCCTCATCATCTATAAAAATAGGTACAAAAGTAAAAAACATACGTTTAGTCGATGGGGATCATAACATTGATTGTAAAATAGATGGTTTTGGAGCTATGGAACTAAAATCTGAGTTTGTTAAAAAAGCATAATAAAATAAATAACTAAGAAAACTATCTTAATATTAAGTATTAAAGCTTTATATTAAGGTAGTTTTTGCTTTGTAAAATTTTATAAATTCATATATTTAATGTATAATTATTATTAATATTTTAATTAAGGTGTAAGGGTATAGAATATGTTTAATATAATGATAGTTGAAGATAATGAACAAATACAAAATGAAATAGCAAATATTTTAAATATTAATGGGTATAAAGCAATTAAAGAAAGAGATTTTGATGAAATTCCTAAAGCAGTTAAAGAGAAAGATCCACATTTAATTTTATTGGATATCGGTTTACCTTATAATGATGGTTTTAAAATATGTACTGAAATACGTAATTTTTCAAAAGTACCAATTATATTTGTAACAAGTAGAAACACTGATGTTGATGAACTTATGAGTATTACTTTAGGAGGGGATGATTTTATAACAAAACCATATAATACTCAAATTTTATTAGCAAGAATAAATTCAATTTTAAAAAGAGCATATCCTAATGAAAGAAATATAGAAGTTATAGAGTACAAAGGTTTAAAGCTTAATATATTAACTAGTACTATAGAAAATGAAGAGAATAGCATTGAACTTACTAAAAATGAGTTTAAAATAATACATTGTTTATTAAACAGTAAAGGAAAGATAGTATCTAGGGTAGAAATTATGGAATATTTGTGGGAGAGTGCTTTATTTATAAGTGACAACACATTAACTGTTAATATGACAAGAATAAGAAACAAGCTTCAAGATATAGGAGTGAAAGATTTTATAAAAACTAAGAGGGGACAAGGATATATGGTATGAACTTAAATGATTATTTAAAAGAACGAATAGGTATACTGTTTTTAAATATTGTAATGCTTATGGTTTTAATAATATTTTTATTTAGCGTAGGAAATACTTTTGAAGTTATAAAAGTAATAATTACTATGTGGGTACTTATATGTATTTTTTTATTTTTATATGATTATAAAAGAAAAAAGTTATATTTTAATACTATATTAAAAGTAATTAATAGTTTAGATAAAAAATATTTAATTGGTGAGATTATAGAGGAACCTTGTGATATAGTAGGAAAATTTTATTATAATTTAATGAGAGAATCTAGTAAATCTATGCTAGAAGAAATAAATTTGAGCAAGTGTGTTCAAAAGGAGTATAAAGAATATATTGAAAAATGGATTCATGAAGTTAAAACACATATTTCTGCAATAAAGCTTATTGAAGAAAATAATAGAACTAAAAATTCTTCACTAGTATTGCATGAATTAGATAATATAGATAGATTTGTAGAACAAACTTTATTTTATGCAAGAAGTGAAGAGGTAGATAAAGATTATCTAATAAGGGAAATATCATTACAAAAATGCATAAATCAAGTTATTATAAGAAATAAGCAAATGTTTATATTAAATAACATAGAAGTTGAACTAAGTGGTGTGAATAAGAATGTTTATTGTGATAGTAAATGGTTGGAATTTATAATAAATCAAGTAATAGTAAACGCCATTAAATATAGAAATAAAAATTTGCCAATAATAAAAGTATATACAAAAGATATAAGGCATGGACTTAAATTAATTATAGAGGATAATGGTATAGGCATTCCTCAAAATGAGATAAATCGTGTTTTTGAAAAAGGGTTCACAGGAGAAAAAGGAAGAAAAGGTAATAACTCTACAGGCATTGGATTATACTTGTGTAAAAAGCTAGCCTATAAATTAGGTTTAGATATATCAATAGAATCAAAAGCAAGTGAATATACAAGAGTAATTATAGTATTTCCACGAGGAAATTTTAGCTGTAATGAATTACTCCTATACTAATAGTATAGGAGTTTTTATGTTACAAAATTGTCATATATAAGTAATGTTAAATTTATTTATGATAGTAGAATTTTAGTTAAAATAATATAGAGGTGAAAATAATGGAAAAAATACTAGAAGTGAAACATATAGAAAAATATTATGGGAAAAGTGGTAATGTTGTTAAAGCTATTGATGATATAAGTTTTGATATTTCAAAGGGAGAATTTATTGGAGTTATGGGGCCTTCAGGATCAGGAAAAACTACATTGTTAAATACTATATCAACAATTGACGAGGTTAGTTCAGGCCATATTTATATAAATGGTGATGACATTACTAAAATAAATCAAAAAAATATAGCTAAATTTAGAAGAGAAAATTTAGGATTTATATTTCAAGAGTTTAATTTATTAGATACATTGAATATTCATGAAAATATAGCATTAGCTTTAACGATTAATAAATGTAAAAAAGATAACATAGATGAAAAAGTGAGAGATATTGCTACAAAATTAGGAATAGAAGATATACTTTTAAAATATCCTTATGAAGCATCCGGTGGACAAAAACAACGCTGTGCATGTGCTAGGGCATTAATAACTGATCCTAAATTAATTTTGGCTGATGAACCTACTGGAGCATTAGATTCAAGATCAGCACAACTGTTAATAGAAATGATTTCAAGTTTAAATAAAAATTTAGGGTCAACGATTTTGATGGTAACTCATGATTCTTTTACTGCAAGTTATTGTGATAGAATTTTATTTATTAAAGATGGAAAAATTTTTACTGAATTAATAAAAGGGGAAAGTAATAGAAAACAATTTTTCAATCAAATACTTGATGTTGTGGCATTACTTGGAGGAGATATAAGAGATGTACGCTAAGCTTGCAATAAATAATGGGAAACGCTCAATAAAAGATTACTTAATATATTTTATAACAATAACATTATGCGTAAGTTTATTCTATGCGTTTATGTCATTATCCAGTAGTGACTATGAATTTATAACTGAGGATTCTTATAATTTTGAAATGCTGACAGTAATATTAAAATATGTTACATATATAATTACAGCACTACTTATATTGCTTATAGGATATGTAAATAAATATATGATAAAAAGAAGGCAAAAAGAGTTTGCAACATATATATTATTAGGAGCAGAACAGAGAAATGTTGCAGTAATGTTTTTTATAGAAACATTATTTATAGGACTTATATCAGTTGGCATAGGAATTTTTATTGGTATGTTATTTTCTCAGGTAGTTACTGCATTAATATTAATAACAGCTAAACAACAACTTACATTTTCTCTTAGATTATATACAGACACTGTATTAATTACAGTTATATTCTTTTTAGCGATGTTTTGTATAATTGGTATTTTTAATATACGAAGTTTAAGTAAAGTTAAACTTATTGATATGATAAATGCTGAAAAAAGAATTGAATTTCAATTTAAAAGAGGAAAAACAGTTTATATATTGTTATTTATACTAGCTTGTGTATTTTATGTTATTTGTGGTTATTCAGTATATAAAATTTTAAAAGTTATACAGAATCCCAATAATATAAATGGATATGAAAAAATATATATGTTGGTAGGATTAATTACATTTATATTAGCGACATATGCTTTGTTTTATTCAATAGCATATATTATTATAATAGTTAAAAATCGATGGATAAATTTTAGATATGAAGGAACAAATTTATTTTTAATAGGATCTTTAGTATCAGAAATTAAAACAGCACCTATGTTAATGGCAACAACATCTATAACATTTTTAGGTGCAGCACTAAGTTTTACATTAACATTATTATTATCTCAATGGAGTTTAGGGTATTTAGAATATAGAATTCCCTTTGATATAATTATAAACAGTAATTATGCTAAATTAAGAGATATTAATGATATTAAGATTCCCAATTATAAATCTTTAGAGTTATATTTAGAAAAACAGAACTATGGTGTTAAAGAGTGTTGTGAAGTTGAAAAATATTTTTTGAAAGAAGAAGATTTTTATATAAAAGATAAAACAAAAATGTCTATATTAGCTATTAATTTAAGTGATTTTAATAAGTTAAGAACTATGTTGGGATATGAAAAAATTACGCTTAAAGACAATGAATTTACTATACAATGTGGTAAAATGATTAATGATTTAGATATAGAAAAATATATACAAGAGAACAATGTAATTAATGCACATGGAAATAATTTAAAAATAAGTAGTCATGGTTATTATAAGGATTCAATAGGAGAAGGGATATATAGCTCTTATAATGATATGCTGTTTATATTACCAGATAGTTATTGTGAAAAATTAACTTTAGCTAGTGTAGATTTCTTTGTAAACACTAATAAAAAGATTAGTTATGAAGAGGCATTGAATTTAGAAAATAAATATATTCCAAATTGGAGTAAAAATGAATATAAAGATATATTACAGGAGTATAATAATGGAGAGGTGTTACCTAATGTATCGATGACAAGAATAAAGGTTGCAGAGGTAAGTGAAATATTAAATGTAACATTGGCCATGAAAATTTTAGGAGTATATCTTGGAACAGTATTACTTATGATAAGCTTTACAGTACTTGCATTGCAGCAATTGATAGACTCAATAGAGCATAAAAGTAGATTTAATATTTTAAAGAAGCTTGGAATAGAAGAAAAAGAAGTAAATAAAATAATATTTAAACAAATATTATTTTACTTTTTACTTCCTATAATAGTATCTACTGTAGAATTTATAGTATTTATATATTATTATATGAATATATTTTTAAATCAAATGAATGTATATATAGGAGATGAAGCTTTTATTTTTAATATAGGAGTAGCATTTTTTATAATAATTATAATATATGCAAGTTATTTTTTATCAACTTATTATACGTTTAAAAGAAATATAAATGATATGGCCAAAATAAAATAAATAACTAAGAAAACTATCTTAATATAAGTATTAAAGTTTTATATTAAGGTAGTTTTTGTTTTGTAAAATATTAATCTTAGACTTTTTTATTTGACAAATAAATAAGTTTTAAAATCAATGTAAGTATACTCTAGAATACAAAACATAACTTATATAAGCTCATTTCTATATTTTAGGGTTATAAAAATTCTTACATAATTTTTTTTAGTAGATTAGTAAGTGTTAAAATTTAAAAGGTTATAGAATGTTAGAAAATTAAGAATATTAATATTGAAAAATAACTTAATGGTATAATGTAGTGAAACAAATTGAAATCTTAGTCTGTTTATGGATTTAAAATTATTTAATAGACAATATTAACTTTCGAGAGAAAAATAAATATTAGTTATATTAAATGTAGAGAATATATTAAAAGAGGAAAGTATGGTTAATGCTAAAAATTATTTTTTTATTAAAAAAGGTGGGTGAATTTTTATATATGAAGTTAAGAAAAAGTTTGAATGGAGAAGTAATAAAGGCCATTAAAATTTGTATTGCAGGATTAATAGCTGTATATCTTAGTAATATAGTGTGGTATGCAGAAGCATCTACTATGGCACTTACAATTTTTCTGCTTTTGGCATCTTATCCATCAGCATCTAGTTCAAGAGGATACTTTAAAAAAAGGTTTTTAGCAAATGTATATGCATTTTTATTAACTGCTATAATGCATCCAATATTTAAAGGAAGTTTATATGGATTGCCTATTGTATTTTTTGTAATAATTGTTACATATGATAAGTTTAATTTGAATGGGAAAATTAGTGTAGTAAGTTGTGCAGCTGGTGCATTAATACTTTATATTAGTAGTGATATAGTTGGAATAGTTGGTAGATTTGTTTCTATATTGATAGGGGGTATCATTGCAATAATTGTAAATGAACTGATTTTACCAATAAATTTAGGCGATGTAGTAGAAAGTTCTTTGATGAATATATCCAAAGATTTGTTGTTAAATATAGAGTCTTTAATAAACTCTAAAGGAGTATTTGAACAAAAATATAATAACTTTAAAACAAATTTACAAGAATTAAGTGTGAATTTAAAAACCTTAGAAAAAGACATTGATGTAATATCAGGTGGATTTCACTTAAAAAAATATAGTACTAAATTGAAAAAATATAATTATTTATATCAGGTAGATATGGCTGCAGATAATTATTTAAACACTCTTTTTAAATTTAATAAAGAAAATTTACATAGTAAAGAAAATGAACGAGAATACATAATTGAATTAACTGAAATAATATATAAAAAACATAAAAACATACTAGAAGATAAAGGTATAGGTGAAATTATAAACATAAAAATAGATCCCAATAGACTAGATATGAGCAATAATACAAATATACTAATAATAAGTAGATTGATAGAATATTTAAATAAAATAAATACATATTATTAAAGGTGTATATCAATAAATAAAAAAATAAATAGCTACCTCAATATATAATTTATTTATATGTTGAAGTAGCTATTTAAAATTTAAAAATAGTATCAGTTGGTCTATTTAGTTTAATTTTATATGACAATGGAGTTTTGCTGTAATTTGATTATTTGAGTAATTATATTGTAAATTTATTGATTTTTCTATTTTAGGGTTAAAAAAACCTAAATCTATTTTATTACTCATAGAATATGCATAGAAATTTGGTGCACATATTCCAATAAAAGCTTTTATATTGTCGTTGCCATAAGAATTAAGTTTAATAGGTAAATTTAATTCAGATGTGTTAGGAATTATTTTACTCCTAAATATTTCACGGTTATTATCTAATATAATTAATGTAGAATTATAAGATTGTGATTTAAAACTAGTAAATATGCTAAAAATATAAAAAATATATAGTTGTATGTTATAATTGTTTTAATTAAAATAATATTTAGTATAGATAATTTTAGGAGGAATTGTATGAACTTTAGTAATGTATCTGTAGCTGAAAACAATAGGGAAGAAGTACTAAGAGTAATATATAGTAGGTCATTTAAAGATATATTTTTAAACAATAATATTACTAATGTGATTATCTTTGGTAGTTTAGCTTCTGGAGAGTTTAATGAAGAGTCAGATGTAGATATTGCAGTAATTTCTCACAAAAAGATTGATTTTAATACTGAATTAAAAATTACTTTAGAGATTGAAGAGATGTTAGGAAGAAGTATAGATTTTATAGATATAAATGATGAAAATATTAATAACGCTATAAAAATAGAAGCATTAAAAAGCAAAGAAGTGGTTATTAATGATAATCTTTTAGAAGAAACATTAGAATTTTATGATAGGTTATACAGAGAAAATGAGGAATTTTGGTATATATTAGATAAGGTGGTTTTGGAGAATGAATAAAGAAAGATTAAAAAAATTAATATATGATTTAGATATTAATATGAATGAGATTAAAAAGTCTATGGAATTATTAAGAAAATATTTTAATAATCCGGACTTAAAAGATGAGTTTTCAAATAGTCTAAAATATAAATATTTGAGTCTATTCATTATATATGAAGATTTTATATCAATGCTATTAAAAGAATATAACTTGCACCAAATTGCAATATCAGTAGATGAAGCAATAAAAAAACTTAGAACAAACAATATATTAAATGATAAGCAAGCTAATTATTTTAATGCAGCAAGGTTGATTAGAAATAAGATAGGACATAGATACAAACAGCCACCTATAGAAATTATCATTGAATTTTTAGAAGATAATCAAATAATACAGGAAGAAATTTATCAGTATATAAAGGGATTTATGAATAAATAGCTTATATTTAAAAAGAAAAAATACTCTATAAGATAGATGATTAAAAAATCTATATTATGGAGTATTTTTATTTTGAATATGACATAATGGTGTCATATTTCATAGATTATACTCTAATAAAAAGTAGTTAAGGAGAATTATTTATGAATTATGAAATTGTTAATTTAGTTGAAAAACAGGTAGTAGGTTTAATAAAGGAAACCACTAATGAAAATGGTAAAGCCATTAAAGATATAGGGGAAATGTGGGAAAAATTTTTAGCAAAAGCATATTATGAAAAAATAAAAAATAGAAATAATAAAAAATTTATTGCAGTATATACAGATTACCAAGGAGATTTTACAAACCCTTATAATTTTTTAATTTGTTCTGAAGTTATTAAAAGTGATAATTTAGAATCCCCATTAGTAAGTAGAAAAATTCCAGGTGGGAAATATGCTAAATTTGTTATAAAAGGTGATGTTAAAAAATCAGTACAGGAATTTTGGAGTGAACTGTGGCAAATGAATCTAGATAGAAGATATTCTTGTGATTTTGAGGAATATCAAAATAATAGCAACGATATGGAAAATCAAGAAATCCATATTTACATTTCTTTAAATTAAGTACGTATTATATAAAATTTTTTTCCTATAATATTTAATAAGAAATAAATTATTTATAGGATGGAGCATTATAAGTTATGAGTAAAAGTGTTAGAAGAGGATATGTGCTAAAAGATGAAGAAGAATTTAGTAAAAAGAGTATTAATAAATTATATAAAGCAGGTGAGGACTTAAGATATCTTCTTAATAGAAGTTACAATATAAAAGGAAGCTCTACTTTTATAGGAAATCATTATTTGTTATCTGAAAGGCAAAGACTTTCAATAGTTAGGGGAATTTCTTCAGATAAATCAGTAGAAAATAGAAAAGCAAAAGAAATAGCTATTAATAAATTAGAAAATCAAACTGTAAATATTGATGGTTTTAATACAATAATTACGCTAGAGGTAGCATTATCTAATTCAGTAATATTAAATTGTATGGATGGCACAATAAGAGATTTAGCTGGGCTTCGTGGTACATATAAAATTATAGATAAAAGTGAATTAGCAATTAAACTTATTGGAAATATATTAGAGAATTATAAAATAAAAAAAGCTATTTTCTATTTAGACTCACCAGTTTCAAATTCAGGAAGATTAAAACTTAAAATATTAGAATTACTAAAGGATTATAATTTTCAGGTTGAAGCAAAAACAATCAATAATGTAGATACTGTATTAGAATCATCAGATTGTGTTATAACTAGTGATGCTATTATTTTAGATAAGTGTAATAGTTGGATTAATTTAAATAAGGAAATTATAAAAAATAATATGTTAAATACCATGTATGTTGATTTTGAAACTAATTTAAAAAATAATCATATATTATAATAGTAGTAGATGGATTTATATATAAGGCATAATCAAATAAATAATAGACCAAATATGCTTAGAATCTTTGGTCTTTTATTTCTTTTCATATGTCTAAATCAAAATGTTCTACTATAAAGGATGGGTATAATGAATTTAGCTAAGGATTTATACTTTAATGGTGAAATAGTAACTCCAAACAATATTAATTATAATGAAGATAGACAAGTTTGGAATAGAGCAATACAAAGATATCCAATAGCTATATTATATTGTATAAATAGAAATGATGTTATATTTGCTTTAAAATTTTGTGTTAAAAATAATTTTAAATTTAGAATTAGATCTGGTGGACACAATTATGAAGGATTTTCAATTGGTGATTGTGCAATAGTAATTGATATTAGTAGAATGAAAAAAATAAGTATAAATGAATACGATAATACTGTGACAATAGAAGCAGGTGTACAAAATAGAGAGCTTTATGAATTCTTAGGATTAAGGGGTTACCCATTTCCAGGAGGAACCTGTCCCACTGTTGGGGTAGCTGGTTATGCATTAGGTGGAGGATGGGGATTATCATGTAGATTATTTGGATTAGGTACTGATAGTTTAGTGGAAGTGCAACTTGTAGACTATAAAGGAAAAGTAATTATTGCTAACAAGAATTGCAATAGGGATTTATTTTGGGCATTAAGAGGTGCCGGTGATGGAAATTTTGGGATAGTAACATCATTAACCTTTAAATTAACACCTAAGATAAATAAGGTTACGTTATTTACAATATATTATCCCAAAAATACGGCATTAGAACAGGCAAATATTATGTATGTGTTTCAAAAAGTATATCAAAATTTAGATAGGAGAGTAAACATGAGGGCTAGTTTTTATAATTCTTCTGAAGAAGGAATAGCATCATATTTCTTTGGATTGTTCTATGGAACAGAGGAAGAATTAAAAATAATATTAAAGCCATTTCTAGTTTTACCAAAAGCTATAGCTAATTTTGAGTATACAACATTCATAGAGGCTATAAGAAAAGTCCAGGACAATTATCCTGACAGTGAGAAATTTAAATCTACAGGTAGATTTGTAAACAGGTTATATTCAAAAGAAGAATTATTAAAATTAGCATTATCTCTTCAAGAAAGAGCAAAAGGTTCAGTTTATGCTGCAATTACTTTTTATGGGTTAGGAGGAGCTGTTAAAGATAAAGGAAAGCATGAGACAGCTTTTTATTATAGAGATGCTAATTATATTATGGGAATACAGTCAGTCTGGGAGAATCCAATTTATGCAGAAGAAAATAAAATATGGGTTGCCTCTAGATTAAGTTATATAAAAACTATAACGGAAGGTTTTTTTGTTAATTTCCCATATAGTCCATTAAAAAATTATGAAAAAGAATATTATGGTGGAAATGCATGTGAATTAAGGGTTGTAAAAAGAAAATATGATCCTTGTAATATATTTAATTTTCCACAGTCAATAAGATAAGAATTCTTTAAAATGATTTAATAGGTTTTATAAAAGCAGTTTTAAATCAATAAAGATATTAAGCATTAATTTTTAAATTTAACAAAACTCTTACTTGTATTAAATATGCAGGTAAGGGTTTTTTATTTTTATAAACATTGCTTAAAAATATAAAAAATTATATTTACGTAATATTTATGTAACAAAACAATGATAAAAATATTTTGTTACATAAAATCAGGAGGTGAAACATGGTATTTTCAAATACATTATTCATTTATCTATTTTTACCACTAAATCTATTAATTTATTTTTTGGTAAAGGATATAAAAGCTAAAAATATAACACTATTAGTATTTTCTCTTATTTTTTATTCGTGGGGTGAACCTAAATGGATAATATTACTTTTATTCACATCTATAATAAATTATTACGCAGGAATTTTTATTGAAAACAATAAGGATACAAAGAAATCTAAAAAATGGTTAATATACTCTATAATAATAAACTTATGTTCATTATTAATTTTTAAATATACTGCATTTATTTTTGAAAATATAAATGAATTATTTAATCTTGCAATAAAGATACCTGACATACCCTTTCCTTTAGGAATATCTTTTTATACATTTCATGTTATTTCCTATACAGTAGATGTGTACAAAGGTCATGTAAAGGCTCAAAGAAGTTACTATAAATTTTTATTATATATATCATTATATCCTCAATTAGTAGCAGGTCCAATAGTTAGATATTCTCAGGTAGAGGATGAAATAGACTACAGAGAAAGCTCTATAGACAACATAAATGATGGTATAAATAGATTTATAGTAGGACTTGGAAAAAAAGTTTTGATTGCAAATGTAGCAGGTAAGTTAGTAGAGCAATATATGAATTCAAATTTATATGATTTAACAGTAGTAGGGGCTTGGCTTGGAATTGTAATGTTTACTATTCAAATGTACTTTGATTTTTCAGGATATTCAGATATGGCAATAGGTCTTGGAAAAATATTTGGATTTAAATATTTAGAAAATTTTAATTATCCATATATATCAAAGTCAGCAACAGAATTTTGGCGAAGATGGCATATTTCTTTAGGTAGTTTTTTAGGGATTATGTTTATATTCCCTTAGGTGGAAACAAGAAAAATATGGTTACTAATTTATTTATTGTTTGGCTTTTAACAGGTATATGGCATGGCGCAAGTTGGAATTTTATCGTTTGGGGATTATATTTTGGAATAATGATATATTTTGAGAAAAAACTTATATTAAAAATACTAAATAGAATACCTAAAATAGTTAGTCACATATATCTTTTGACAGTTGTTGTTATTGGTTGGACAATATTTTATTTTACAAACTTAACAGATAGCATTAAATATTTAAAAATAATGTTTGGATTAAGCAATAATTCAATTATTAATACTGAGACAAAACTAGAAATTGTTAATAATATATTTTGGATTATATTAGCGTTAATAGGCACAACTCCTATACTTCCCTATATAAAAAGAAAAATATTAGAAAAAGATAGAGAATATATCCTAACAATATTAGTTGTAATAATTAATGTAATGATACTAATTTTATCAACAGCTATGCTAATTGGAGATAGTTATAATCCTTTCTTATATTTTAGGTTTTAAGGAGGAAAAAATGAAATTTGATTGTGAAAAAGAAAATGAAAGAAAAAATAAAATAATAAAAAAGATGCAATTAATAAATATTTTTGTATTTGCATTAATAATATTAACGTTATCCTTATGTTCAATAATAATGCCTAAAAAAACTATATCAGAAGATGAAAAAAGAGCTTTAACAAAATACCCAAAGTTTTCTTTAGAGGAAATTATGAAAGGAAAATATTTTTCACAGATAGAGAGTTTTTATAATGATACTTTTCCGTTTAGGGATAAGTTATTATCAATTGATTCCTATGTTGATGGTTTAAAGGGACTTAGAGAAGGAGACGAAGAAATAAAATTATATAAATAAAAATGAAAAAGATAGGAGAATAAATTATGAGTAAAAACATAAGAAAAATAATAGCTGTTACATTGGTGGCTATATCAGTTACTTCATTAGTAGCTTGTGGAAATAAAGAAAAGGTAGAAAAAACAGGACAAAGTAATAAAATAGCAGATTCAAAAAAGGAAGATACAAAAAATACTTCAAAGGATGATTCACAAAAAGGAGATGAAATTGCAGAAAAATCTGGTTCAATTGTGACTTTAGGTGACATGGCCTTAGAGATTTTTGGTGGTAGTAAGGAAGAAAGTGAAAAATATATAAATACAATTTCAAAACATGCTAAAAATTTAGGAAATGATGTACAAGTATATAATATGGTTGTTCCAACTCATGTTGAGTTTGCACTTCCAAGTAAATATAAGGATATGAGTAATTCTGAAAAAGAGTCTATAGATAATATTTATAAGGGCATGGACAAAAATGTAAAAACTATAGACGCTTATAGTGAATTAGAAAAACATAAAGATGAGTACATATATTTTAACACAGATCATCATTGGACATCTTTAGGAGCATATTATGCGTATACAGCCTTTGCTAAGGAAGCAGGATTTACTCCAATAAACCTGAAAGAATATGAAAAATTCACAGTAGGTGGATTTTTAGGAACGTTATACACTCAAACTAAAGATAATAAACTAAAAAATAATCCAGATACTGTAGATTATTATAAAATACCTTATGATTATCAAGTTTATAGATATGAAGAAAATGATATGGACAACCCGTTAAAAAGTAGTCTATATGCAGATTATGCAGAAGGAGTAAATGCATATTCAGTATTTTTGCATGGTGATTTTCCAGAAATAAAAATTGAAAATAAGAATGCAAAAAGTGATAAAAAAATAGTAGTAGTAAAAGAGTCTTATGGTAATGCATTTGTACCATTTTTGGTTCCAGATTATAAAGAAGTAATAGTTATAGATTCTCGTTATTATGATGGAAGTTTAAATCAGTTAGTTAAGGATAATGGTATAAATCAAGTACTATTTATTAATAATGTTTTTGCAGCTAACACAGAAACTTTAATTAATACCATAGATGGATTAAACAAGTAAATTAATAATGTAGAAATTCAATTAAGACTATATTAAAAAATATTTTTTAATATAGTCTTTTTATTTTTAGTTTAAAACAGTGAAAGTATATATAATAAACCTATTGTATTGATTTAAATTATAAAGCAAGTCATAATTTAAGTATAAATATGGGGAAAATAGGTATAAAATATGAATAATATGGTAAATGTGGGAAATATAAAAAAGAGGTTAATATTAAATATAATACTTCTAATATTAGGAATAGCAATAGTATCTTTTCTAATATTAAGTGATTTTGAAAGTTCATTGTTGCTTGGTTTAAGTTTTACATGGATTTTTATCAATCCATTTAGAATTAAAAATGATATATCAATTTTAAAGAAAAATAAAAAATAGAATACAGTGGTTTTAATAGTAGTTACAATTGGAGGGAAGTTTATGGATAAAAAATATAATTTATATCAAATTGATTCATTTACAAAAGAAAAGTTTGCAGGAAATCCAGCTGGAGTCATAACCAATGCTGATGGATTAACAGAAAATGATATGAAAAAAATAGCTAGGGAACTTAACAATTCTGAGACAGCATTTATATTTTCTTCAAGTAATAATGATTTTGATGTTCACATAAGATTTTTTACGCCAACAAATGAAGTTCCAATATGTGGACATGCAACTGTAGCAGCCCATTATGCACGTGCTATTGAAAATAAACTTGTTTCTTCAAGGGTTTATCAAAAAACTGGTGCTGGGATTTTACCAGTTGATATAGTAAGTGAAAATGATGATTATAAAGTTATTATGACACAAGGAAAGATTGAATTTGGGGATATTATTAATGGAGAAAATAAGAAAAAGCTTATAAAAGCACTTAATATTAATAATTATGATTTAATAGAATCTTATCCAATACAAATTGTTTCAACAGGACATTCAAAAGTTATGATTGGCATAAAAAGTATTTACACATTAAATAACATGAAACCTAATTATAATGAGTTAGTTAAATTAAGTAACATTATAAAATGTAATGGATATTATGTTTTTACAATTAATCCTGAAGAAAAAGATATTTTGATACATGGTAGGATGTTTGCGCCAGCAATAGGAATTAACGAGGATCCAGTAACAGGAAATGCAAATGGTCCATTAGGAGCATATCTTGTTTATAATAATTTTGTTAAACATAATAATAAGGTATTTAAATTTAAAGCAAAGCAGGGTGAAGCAATAGGTCGACCTGGCGTTATAGAGGTTGAAGTAAAAATAGAAGATAAAAATCCAGTAGAAGTTAAAATTTCAGGAAATGCTGTTATTACATTTAAGTCAGAATTGAGTTTATAGGAGTTTTATTTAAAATACTAATTTTATTAGTAATATTTATAGTGATTTATAAATCCTAATATAAATAAGCAAAACACAGAATACTTCTATTCTGTGTTTTTATTATAAATTAAAAGTATATAAAGCTTGTTTCGTTAATATGTATTTAATGGTACAATTTTTATACAGTAATGTTTATTTATTACTTAAATATAAAAAATAACAAGTAAAAATGGTATAAAATTGGGGGTAAAAAGAATTATGGATACTTATAAGATTATTGAAATTAAACAAAGTGTTTTTGAAGACAATGACAAACAGGCCGAGTTACTTAGAAAGGAATTAAAAAAAGATAAAACTTTCTTATTAAATTTAATGTCATCACCAGGTTCAGGAAAAACTACAACTGTTGTAAAGACTATTGATGCTTTAAAAGATGAGATGAAAATTGGTATTTTGGAAGCAGATATTGATTCAGATGTAGATGCTAACACAGTATCTAAGACTGGCGCAAAAGTGATTCAATTACACACTGGTGGAATGTGCCATTTAGATGCAGATATGACTAAACAAGGATTAGAAGGATTAGGAACTGAAGATATTGATTTTGCAATATTAGAGAATGTAGGAAATTTAGTATGTCCAGCAGAATTTGATACTGGTGCATCAAAAAACGCTATGATTTTAAGTATTCCTGAAGGTGATGATAAACCATTAAAATATCCACTTATGTTTTCAATTGTTGATGTTTTGTTAATCAATAAAATTGATGCTATGGATTATTTTGATTTTGATTTAGAAAAAGTTAAAAAATGTGCATTGAAATTAAATCCAAATATAAAAATTATTCCTATATCTGCTAAAACAGGAGAAGGAATTGATAAGTGGGTTGATTGGATACGTACTGAAGTGAAAAATTGGAAAGAAAAATAAGAATATATTGAGCTTTGAGATAGGGGGATATATATGGTAAAGGAAAAGGTATTGGATCTTGCAAATCACATAAACAGATCAAAACGTGGTTCAAAATCAGAAATTAAGCCTAAAGATCCTGAATATATTATTTTAGAACCTGTTGTTTCAGATGAAATGGCCGAGGTAGGAATTTATTTAGAATTACGAAAACCTAAAAGTGCAGAAGAAGTGGCTAAATTATGTGGAAAATCTGTAGAGGAAATATCAAAACTTTTATGGGACTTAGCAGTTGTTGGGGTATGCTTTGTTAATGAAATAGATGGTGTTGATAAATATTGGCTTGAAACTTGGATTCCTGGTGTTATGGAAATGATGGTCAATAATAAGGAAAATGTAAAAAAACATCCTCAAATTGCTGAAGCTTTTGAGGCATATGGAAGAGTAAGAGGGCCAAAAACAGCAGGGAATTTTCCAGTAGGTAAAGGTCTTATGAGAGTTATTCCTATTGAACAATCTATTGAAGCAGAAACAAGAAGAGCATCATATGAGGAAGTATCTAAATATCTTAATGAAAATGAAATTTTTTCTGTTTCTGACTGCGCTTGTCGTACAGCAAGAGAAGTTATGGGGGAAGGCTGTGGACATTTAAAGGAAGACATGTGCATTCAAATGGGACATGCAGCAGAATATTATATTCGCACAGGTAGAGGAAGAAAAATTTCTCGTGAAGAAGCTTTTGAAATTATAAAAAAGGCAGAAGCTAATGGGTTAGTGCATCAAATACCAAATACAGAAGGACCAGGAAAAACTCATGCTATTTGTAATTGTTGTGGATGTTCCTGTTTGTCCTTAAGAACTGCAGAAATGTTTTTAAATACAGATATGATACGTTCAAATTACGTTGCAAAAGTAGATAAAGATAAATGTGTAGCTTGTGGAGAATGTGTTGAAAATTGCCAAGTGAATGCATTAAAATTAGGACAAAAGCTGTGCATGAAAACTCCTATTTTAGAAAAAAAACGTGAATTACCTTATGATACAGAATGGGGACCAGATAAGTGGAATATAGACTATCGTATTAATAGAAAAGTAGTTGTAGATACTGGCACAAGCCCTTGTAAAGCAGAATGTCCTGCACATATTGGTATTCAAGGATATATAAAATTGGCTTCTCAAGGTAGATATACAGAGGCACTAGAACTTATAAAGCATGAAAATCCTTTCCCAGCAGTGTGTGGTCGTATATGTCCAAGAAAATGTGAATCTGCTTGCACAAGGGGAGATGTGGATGATCCTATAGCTATAGATGATATTAAGAAATTTATTGCACAACAAGATTTGAATAAAGAGTTTCGATATGTACCAGAGGTTAAAAATCAATATAAAAATAAAATTGCTATAATAGGTGCAGGTCCTTCAGGGCTTTCATGTGCTTTTTATTTGGCTATTGATGGCTATAAAGTAACTGTATTTGAAAGACAAAAATCACTTGGTGGTATGTTGAAATTTGGAATTCCATCTTTTAGATTAGAAAAAGATGTAGTTAATGCAGAAATTGATATTTTAAAAGAATTAGGTGTTGAATTTAAGACTAATATTGAAGTGGGAAAGGATGTAACACTTAATGATTTAAGAAATGAAGGATTTGAAGCATTTTATTTTGCAATTGGTGCTCAAAAGGGAAGAAGTTTAGGTATTGAAGGAGAAGAGGCTGAAGGTGTAATAACCGGAGTAGAATTTTTACGAGAAATAAATTTAGGTGAAGATTTAAAAATGGAAGGAAAAGTTATTGTGATTGGTGGAGGTAATGTTGCTATTGATGTTGCAAGAACTGCCACAAGAATTGATACTTCTGATATAAGTATGTATTGTTTAGAAAGTAGAGATGAAATGCCGGCACTTGAAGAAGAAATTGAAGAAGCATTGTCAGAGGGAATTTCCATTAATAATTCATGGGGACCAAAACGAGTTCTTCAGGAAAATGGAAAAGTAGTTGGCGTAGAATTTAAAAAATGTATTTCAGTATTTGATGAGAACAGAAGATTTAGCCCAAAATTCGATGAAAATGAAACAAAAGTAGTTGAAGCAGAAAATGTAATAATTTCAGTAGGTCAAGGAATAGATTGGGGCGAATTATTAGAAGATACTAAAGTACAATTAAATCCTAATAATACAATAAAAGTAGATCAAGTTACTTTACAAACAGATGAAGCAGATATATTTGCTGGTGGAGATTCTGTCACAGGACCTAGATTTGCTATAGATGCAATTGCTTTAGGTAAAGAAGGTGCAATTTCAATTCATCGTTATGTTCATCCTGGACAAAGTCTAATTTTAGGACGTACAAAGAGAGATTATCGTCCTTTAGATAAAAATAATCTTGATCTTGGAGGATATGATAGGATGCCAAGACAAAGAGCAGAGCATATAGGTGAAAATAGATCAAAAGAAACATTTAAGGATTTACGTGGTACTTTTACAGAAGAGCAATTGAAAAAAGAAACTGAACGTTGTCTTGGTTGTGGTGCTACAGTTGTAGATGAATATCAATGTGTAGGCTGTGGTGTTTGTACTACAAAATGCAAATATGATGCAATTAAGTTGGAAAGAGTTTATGATAGTGCTAGTGTAGATCTTTCAGAGCTTAAGCCTATAATTATTAAACATGCACTTAAACGTAAGGTAAGAATTGCTGTGAAAAAACCAGTAAGAAAATTAAAATCTATTTTCCTTAGTGAAAATGCTCCCGATAAACGTTGACATAGGGGTGGTGGGGTAATTTGCATGAAGTTGGAGTTTTACTACAAGTAGTTAAGACTGTTGAAAATTTTGCACAAAAAAATGGATTAACCAAAATAGATAAATTAGTTATTCAAATTGGTGAACTTTCATCAATGATTCCAAGATATGTTAAAGCGTGTTACCCAGCAGCAGTAGATGGAACTTTATTACAAGATACAAAATTAGAAATTGAGATACTACCTGGTAATGGGATTTGTAAAAAATGTAATAAAGTTTTTAATATCCTTCAAAGCAAAGGGAAATGTTCATACTGTGGAGAAAATGATTGGGATTTGCTATGTGGAAGAGAATTTATGATTAAAGAAATTGTTGCTTGTTAAATGTATAAAAAATAAATAAATAAAAAAAATGAAATTAGGGTATTACATCAGAAAAAATAATTATGTTATACTTATAAAAGTCAATGCGTTGTACCGACGGTCATACCACTTGTCGTCGTACAATGCATTTTTTATTAAAAAACAAAGGAGGATATTATGAATCAATGTATGCCTAGGAATGGGAAAGAAGGATTAATTTATGGAGGTATTATATGTGCATTGACAGCATTTTTTATGGCAACTATGAATATTTCTATCAGCATGGGTGGAGTATCTGTAACATCTGTAGCTACATCGTTGAAAATATTTCCAGTAGTTTTCATAATTGCTATGATGTTTGAAAATTTTATAGTTGGAAATATAGCTGATAAATTAGTGAAGATTTTTGCTTCTCCAACAGATAGTTTAAATGCTAACATTTTATTTAGAACATTTTTTACTGTAATTGGAATGTCTATTATTATGACTATTGTAGGTGGAATTTTAGCATTAGGGTTTAATGTAGAAGTGATTAAAGAGTTTCCAATTTGCTGGCCACGTAATTTTTGTGTAGTTCTATTTTTGGAACTACTTATTGTATCACCTATCGCAAGAAATGTGATGAGAATAATGCATAAAAATTAATAAGAATACCAATAAAAATAATTTTTATATTTGAGGAATAGGTAATGGCAATAAAATATTTTATTGCCATTACCTATTCCTATACTTTTTATAAAAAATAATATTTCTTTATTTTTCACGTATATCAAAGCAGTAAGTATGTATATATTTTTGTAAAACAGATATAAAAATTTGTAGAAAGTTATTATTAAAAGTTAAATATATTGAGAAAAATGTTGTATATATACTGAAAAATAACGTGTATAAACACAATAATGTTGTATATATACAACAAATAGTATATAATACCAATTGAAGGAGGGGTTTTATGGTTAGAAGAGGAAAAATCTTTAATACAAAAATAAAATTATTAAGAATTGAGCGTAACATTACACAAGAAGATTTAGCTATTGATTTAGGGGTTAATAGAAGTACAATATCAGAAATTGAAAGGGGTACTTTTAATCCTTCATTAAAACTTGCTTTTTCAATCGCTAATTATTTTGATAAAACAGTTGATGAAGTTTTTGAGTTTTTAGGGGGAGATAATAATGGATAAATTACAACTGATTTATTTTCAACTGCATGTGCTTTTATCTACAATGTTTGTAGCTATTTATATTATTTGTATGGTTATGGATAAGGATGAATTGGAGCAAGAAGCCCAAAGTTATGCTTTGAAAGGTTCAAATATATCAATTATTGTATTGCTAATGGCATATATATATTATAAGGCTACAGTAGGAAGTATTAATTTAAATTTACATGTAGTAATGATTTTTATTAACATTCTTTGTATATTATATTTAATATTATATTTTCTTTATATGAAAGGTATGAGAATACAATTAAAGGTTAAAAATATCAAAATTTTAAATGGTATATGTTATTTATCAACAGCAGCAAGTATTATTTTTATTATTACAGGATTTTTAAAAGTTAAAATTTTTACAAATGAGTCAAGTTTAATTAGATTGGACACTTTATTAATGATGATTAATTTTATAACTATTTCATTAATTATAGGACTTTATCCGAAGAAAAAATTAAATAGAGAAGAACATAAAGATATGGAGAAAATTGCAAATAAGTTTTCTAAAATATTTTTTATAATATATGGGTTATTTTTTATAGGCTTAATACTATATATAATATCAAAGAAATTTTAATATCATTTATAAAAGTAATAGAAAATCACATTATTCTTTATAGAAGAAGTATTTTTTCTTAATATTAGCTATTATAATTACATATTTTTTTAATTGAGAATATAAGATTAGTGATATAATAGGTTGTAAAATATAAAAGTTTATTTTTGAGTTGTAGAATTATTAAAATAAAAGTATGTAATATAATAACTTATTTAGGAGGTTTGTTGATGAAAGAAAAAAATAGTGTAGATATAGCAAAAGCTTCTGTAAAAATGGCAATATCCTCAAGAGCAGAAGAGGAAAGACTTATAGAGGAGTTTAAAAAAGATAATGTTTTAGCTGTAGCAGTAGATATTGGTGGAAATTTAAATACATCTATTCTAAAAATTATAGAAAGGGCTTTAGTTGCGTCTAAGAGAACTGGAATAATTAAAGATTGTCATATTCATGAAGGTGCAATTGCAGGAGCTACTAGAGAGGCAATAATGCAGGTTTCAGATAAGGCAAATGGTCTTAATGTAGGTGGTAAAATTGGAGTTGCAAGGCAAGGAGAGCATGTAAGTGTATGTATTTTCCTTAGCATAGGTGTACTTCATTTAAATGAAGTAGTAATAGGACTTGGACATAGATCTATAGCAAATATATAATTTGTATAGTTGACATAAATGAAAAATCTATATATAATTCCTTTTAACAGGAAAGTAGCGATAATCTAGGATGGAAGATTTAGATTATCTTGGTAGGTAGAATAGTAGAACAGTAGTATGTAGAATGGTAGAACAGTAGTAGAGATGTTGTAGTGAATTAGAAGTATAGTAAATAAATGTAGAATGGAAAACATAAATTCACTAACATTATAGAAGGATAGAAGTATAGATATTAAAAATATAGTTTTTTATATTTGTAATACATAAATATTAAATAGTAGCATGGTAGAATAAGTAGGAGATATAGATTAATAGTGAGTTAATTAGGAATTTTAATAGTCCTCTCCATATACTTTTATGGAGAGGATTTTTGTATTTATAGGGTTCCAAACATAGGCGTAAAGTTAAGCCTAAAAATTCCTAATTTATAGTATTAAAAAGTAATAATGAAAAAATTTAAAATGCTAGTCTGTGAAAATTTCAAAGAAACTCTAAATATATGTTTATCTGATTTTTATGACTACCCGGAGAAGCGACGTCCTTGTCTGGTGCACCGGCTAATCCGTCCTTGGATTAGGTCAAAAAAATCAAATGAAAATCTATAAGAGTTTCTAAATCAATTTTCAATGAATAGCTTATTTAAATTCTTTATTATTACATAATGTAGTAAAAGCTTAAAAGAAAAATATTTTATTGGAATAAAGTGGCTTAGCTTTACTCACATGGGGTTCCAAATTGACTCTTAAATTTATTCATTCCAAAACTTGGATACCTAAAGTAGTGAGACATACTCTGAATCATTTAGAATTTAACACTACATCTTGTATGAAAATATTTTAAATTTATTCATTAAATTTTTGTTATAAGTTGGAAAAACAAGTACAAATATAGTTAGTTAAGAATTATGAATTATGAATTAAGAATTTAGGATAAAAGTGGAAACCACTTTCTGAAAATGATTTTTAAAAATCTATTAATGTAATTTGCTTTGCAAATTTATAAAAAGATACGTTGAGAATTACTAGGAGCAAAGTGAGTAGTAATAACCACAACTGTTCACTATTCACTCTTAACTTTTAACTAAAATAATCTGTCAGTTATTGATAGAAATATTAATTTGAGTTTTCTCAATTGATAAATGAATAAGTTTAAGATTTAATTTGGAACCCTATAATCATACACAAATACAAAACAAAATATTAGGAGGACGGTAGTATGGTAGGAAAAAAATTAGTTTTATTAAGTTCAGTTTTAACAAGCATATTTTTATTTTCAGCATGTTCAAATGGTGCGGGAGATTCTTTATCACAAGAAAAAAATGTGAATATAGGTATATCTCAAATAGCATCTCACCCAGCTTTAGATTTAGCTAGAGAAGGATTTATAGAAGCCTTAGATTCTAAGGGATTTAAAGACAAAGAGAATCTTAATTTAGAGTTACAAAATGCAGAAGGCGATATTGCAACATCTAATATGATAGCTAATAATTTTGTTTCAAGTAGTAAAGATTTAATATTTGCTATTGGAACCCCCGCAGCCCAATCAGCCTTTAATTCAACACAAGATATCCCAATTATAACTACAGCGGTAACAGATGCTGTAAGTGCAGGACTTGTAAAATCAAAGGACAAGTCAGGAACAAATGTTGCAGGAACAAGTGATGCAATACCTATAGAAAAACAATTAAAGCTTATACAACAAATAGTTAAGGATGTAAAAACAATAGGAGTTTTATACAATACTAGTGAAGTAAACTCGGAAATTCAAATAAATAATTTGAAAGAGATAGCTAAGAAAAATAATATAGATGTAATTGTAAAAGGTGTAAATAGTGTAAATGATATAAGTCAAGGTTTAGATTCTATATTAGATAAAATTGATGTTTTATACACACCAGCAGATAATATGATAGCTTCGTCTATGCCAATAATATCTTCTAAAGCAATAGATAAAAAAATACCAATAGTAGGAGCAGAAGAAGCTCATGTTAAAGGTGGAGCATTAATTACAGAAGGAATTAATTACAAAAAACTTGGATTTGAAGCTGGAATTATGGCAGCTGAAGTATTGGAAGGAAAAGATATAAAAGAGTTACCTATGAAAACCTTGGAAGATACAGAACTTGTTATAAATGAAGATACACTAAAAAAGCTTTCTATAAATATTGATGAAGATATAATGAAAAAAGCTAAACTTATAAAAGGAGGGGAATAACATGACCTTCTTTATGGGAACTTTAGAGCAAGGACTTATTTTTGCTATAGGAGCATTAGGTGTATATATAACTTATACAATATTAGACTTTCCAGACTTATCTGTAGATGGAACATTTAGTTTGGGTGCTGCAATTACCGCATCACTTATATTAAAAGGAACTAATCCTATTTTGGCATTAGTAGTAGCATTTATAGGAGGTGCTATAGGAGGTCTAGTTACAGGAATACTTCATGTAAAATTAAAAATAACTAATCTTTTATCAGGGATTCTAGTTATGATAGGATTATATTCTATAAATTTAAGGGTAATGGGTAAGGCAAATCTTCCCATGATGAATAAAGATAATATATTTTCTAGTGATATACCAATGGTAATGATTTTAGTATTAATAGTTTTAGTTTCTAAATTCTTAATGGATGTTTTATTCAAAACTAAGTTTGGTTTTATATTAAGGGCCACAGGAGATAATGATACATTAGTTACTTCACTAGGAGTAAATAAAGGAACAATGAAAATAATTGGACTTATGTTATCTAATGGTTTTGTAGCTTTAAGTGGAGCTATAATGGCACAGTATCAAAGGTTTTCGGATATATCTATGGGAACTGGGTTTATAGTTATTGCTTTAGCTTCTATTATACTTGGTCAATCTGTTTTTAATAATTGTAAATTTATAAAAGGAACTACAATAGTTATAATCGGAGCGTTTTTGTACAAATTAAGTGTAGGAATTGCTTTAAATTTAGGTTTGCCACCAACAGATTTGAAATTAATAACATCAATAATAGTGGTTATTGCTATAGTTATGAATAATAGTAATATGCTAAATAAATTTTCTTTAAGAAAAAGGGGTGATTTAAATGCTTAAGCTAAAATCTATAAATAAAGGTTTTAATAAAGGAACAATAAATGAAACTAGTATTTTTAATAACTTTAATTTAGAAATAAATAAAGGTGAATATATAACTATTGTTGGAAGTAATGGAGCAGGAAAATCTACTCTTTTAAATATAATATCTGGTTCTTTAGAATTAGATTCAGGTAATATATTTTTAGAAGAAAGAGATATTACTAATTTAAAAGAACATAAAAAATCAAAAATTATAAGTAGAGTGTTTCAAGACCCAACTAAAGGAACGTCACCATCTATGACTATCTTAGAAAATTTATCTTTGGCAGATAATAAGGGGAAAAAATTTGGACTTTCTTTAGGCGTTAATAAAAAAAAGATAGAGGAATTTAAAAATCATCTTTCTATATTAAATTTAGGGCTCGAAGATAAGATAAATACAAAGGTAGGAATGTTATCAGGAGGACAAAGGCAGGCCCTTTCGTTACTAATGGCAACTCTAAATACACCAAAGATTTTGCTTTTAGATGAGCATACAGCAGCCTTAGATCCAAAAACATCAGAGACAATTATAAACCTTACAAATAATATAGTTAAAGAGAAAAACATTACCACAATTATGATAACTCATAATTTAAATCATGCTATAGAATTTGGAAATAGGTTACTTATGATGCATAGAGGAGAAACAATCCTTGATATAGGGAAAATAGAAAAAAGTAATTTAACTAAAAACGATCTTATAGAAGAATTTAATAAAATTACTTTTAAAGAAGAACTTTCAGACAGAGTAATGTTTGCTTAGTATAGTCTAATTTAATATGCTTTAGTTATTGTGAAAGTAAAGAATAAGGAGTGCCTTTAGATGGTACTTCTTTTTTTTGTTTCTCAAGTATGGATGTAATCTTAAGGGGAAAAGTCATTAACAAGAATTAGTAGTAGTTAATAATGTAAATATTTTCTTGTTTTTTCCATAGTTGGTTGAACTTAGACTTATTTTAATATATTATTATAGATATTCTATATTTTGAAAGTAGATTTTATGATTTATAAATCTATTAAATTTTTAGATGAAAATTTTGAATTTATTAGTTATGTGATTATTGATGATATTTAAAAAGGATTATTGCAAATGTATGCAAAAGTACTATTTATAATTTTTTGAAAAAAGAAATAATTATAAATAAAGAAAATATAATGAAACCTTGCATCTATGATTTTGCTGTAAAAAGGAGACAAGATATGGAACTATGATGGTTGATATAGATACACATCAAATTATTGATATAATCTTTTCTAGAGAACTTAATGATGTTGTAGAAGGGTTAAAAATATATTTAAATCTAAAAATAGTTATAGTACATATAAAAATACTATATCTTTGGCACAGCCTAAAGTTATTAAAATGAAAAAAAGTAGAAAAATATTTAAATAATTTACCTAAAATGCAGGTATGAAATAGAAGTCTAAAAGATTCACTGATAATGATTTATAGTATTAATTACTAAGGAAAGGTGTTTATGAAAGAAATAAAAGATTTTGATAAGGTTTACAAGTATTATGATAAATTTATGGTTATGTTTAATCTATATAAACATGAAGAAATAAAGTCTGTTGCAAATATTGATGAACATGAAGTAGTTGTAGATATAGGCGGAGGAACTGGAAGGTTAGCTAAGTATATTTGTAATAGTTGTAAGACTGTATACGTACTTGATGAAAGTGAGAAGATGCTTTCAATGGTAAATCAAGGGGGGAATTTGGTATGCATAAGGGGAAATGCTTTGAAAACTCCATTTGAGGACAATTCTATTGATATAGTAATATTAAGTGATGTTTTCCATCATATTAAAGAACAAAAAGATCTTATAGTTGAAATAAATAGAATATTAAAGTATGGCGGAAAGATAGTTATGATGGACTTTAATAGAAAGCACATAAAAACAAAATTATTGAGAGCATTTGAATTTACTCTATTTGGACGATTGTTTTTTAGAACTAAAGATGAAGTTAGGAGTTTACTAGAAGAATGTTTTTACATACAAAGGGTTTATGATAAGGGGTATTATTTTATATTTGTAGGAGAGAAAAGATGATAAATAAAATATGGTTCTACTCAAAGATTGGATATAAACTTATAAAAAAGGAAGTTGTAAGCAGGGATGATTATAAGGATGAGTATGATAAAGTTTCAGATACATATCATTTTTGGCTTAAAGAGATGAGTAGATATACGGACAATATTATTCATTCAAAGCACATAGAAACAGATAAAGAATTAAAAATACTTGATTTTGCTTGTGGGACAGGCTACATAACAAAAAGCTTATTAAATAAATCTATAAAATATAAAATTACTTCTGTAGATCAGTCAAATAAAATGCTTGAAAAGCTTTTGAAAACCAATAATCCTAGGATGACAGCTATTCAGAGTGATGGTATTGAATTTTTAAAAAATACTAATGAAAAATATGATGTTATATTTTTTGGTTGGGCACTTTCTTATTTTGATCATAATGAACTATTAAAACTTTTTAATAAGGTTTTAAAACAAGAAGGTATATTAGCAATAATCACAAATGTTGAAGGAACCTTAGATAAAATAGAAAATATTTTTTTGAAGGTTATGAGTGAGAAGCAAAAGGAAGTAATCAAACCTATGGATATAAAATTGAATTTACCTAAGGGAAAGATGGGATTAGTTAAATGGTGCAATCAATATGGATTTAAAGCTTTAAAGGTAGAAGAAGGTGAGGTATTCTTTAGTTTTAAAGAGCCAGAAGAACTTTTACAGTGGTTAAATATAACTGGGGCAGCAGCAGGAACTAGGAAAATTTTTAACAACTATAATGAAGTTAAACCTTTAATAATTGAAAAAATAAAAAAAGAAAAATATAAAAATGGAATGTATGAGATAAATCATAAATTTGCATATGGTATCTTTAGAAAGGAATAGAAATGAATGAGCATTAATAATTTAAAAATCATGACAAAAATGGCTATAGATAAAAATGTTCTGAAGGACATATTAGAAATTTATAATATTTTAAAAGAAGATGAGAATTTTAACCTGTTAAAATACATAAAAATGATGAGTGGTATTTTAAAGGGAGAGAAGATAGTGAAGCATGAGGATAAATACATATTGAGCACTTTTTTTCCACCTTTTCCAACTAAATCATTTATACAGAATATCCTAGCGGTAGATGAACCTATAAATATATTTACAAAGCAAATGTATGCTGAAAGAACTGCACCAATATCTATGTATTTATGTGTAACAAATAAATGCCCTAATAATTGTCTCTATTGCAGTGCAAAAAATAGAGCAGCAGAAGAGGAATTAACAAAGGAAGAATGGATTAAGGTTATTAGAGAACTTCAAAATATAAATGTGCCTATTATTGGAATAACAGGAGGAGAGCCATTAGTACGTGAGGATATATTTGATATTATAAGAGCTATAGATAATAGAAGCACATCAATTTTATTTACGAGTGGTTTTAATTTAAGCTATGAGAAAGCAAAAAAATTAAAAAATAGTGGACTATTTGGTGTAGGAATAAGTTTAGATTCTTATGATAAAGAGAAACATAATAACAATAGAAACAGTAAAATTGCTTTTGATTATGCACTTGAGGCACTTAGAAATTCAAATAAGGCAGGATTATATACAATGGCACAAACAGTTATATTAAAGGAAAACCTTGATGAAGAAAAACTGTTTAGATTGTTTAAACTTGCAAAAGATAATGGTGCTCATGAAGTGAAAATATTGGAACCTATACTAAGTGGAAACCTTTTAACTGAAAAGCAATTAGAAAATGTATTTTATAATAAAAGTGATAGGGAAAAACTTATAAAGATACAACATAAGGCAAATAAAAGAAGTGATTTACCTAAGATAACAACTTTTGTGTATACAGAAAGCGAAGCAAAATTTGGTTGTGGTGCAGGAAATCAACATTCCTATATAAGTGCTTCAGGAGAATTGTATCCTTGTGATTTTGTACCTATGAGGTTTGGAAATGTAAAAGAAGAATCTATAAAAAATCTTTGGATTGAAATGAAGAATTATATTGGTAAGCCTAAAATAGGATGCTTTGCTCAGAAGGTAAATAAAGAAGTATTTAAGCAATCAGAAGGTATACTTCCACTTAATAAGGAAAAATCAATAAGTATTTGTAATAAAAATAAGAGTGATAAATATCCTAAATACTATAGGGATTTACATAAATAGTATTTAAATAATAGATGTTAAAAAGCTGTAGATAAAACTACAGCTTTTTTAGTTTATAGATGGCTAGTATATAACTAACAGATTATTTTAGTTAAAAGTTAAGAGTGAATAGTGACCAGTTGTGGTTATTACTTTAATCCTAAATTCTTAATTCATAATTTTTAACTAAATATATTTGCACTTATTTTTCTCAACTGATAACAAAAATTTGATGAATAAATTTAAATTGCATCTTGTTTCTCCATATTAATATCTAAGTAGTATGCATGAAGCAACTACACCAGCTCCAACTGTCCATAAAATAACATGATCTCCAGGTTTAATGTTACCATTTGAAACAGAGTCGGATAAGGCCATAAATGGGCTTGTAACACCTGTATATCCAAATCTGTCACCTACGAATGGAAATTTTTTCTCTGGCTCTTCTAAAGTATTTCTTATTATATCAATATTTTTCTTTGAAAATTGAGATAGACAATATAATTTCACATCATCTTTAGTTAAATTATTTCGATTTAATATTTCATTTATTGAGTCAACAGAACTTGCAAAGGCCTCATCTGTATTAAAATCTGCCCATTCTATTATTCTATTATCTTTTGATATATTTCCATCTACTGGCAATATATTGGAAAAGCCAACAGGAGGAAATTTTATATAGCAGCTTAATGAGCTGTCTACGTAAGATGAACTATCTATGAAATCTGATATGCTATCTTCTATGTTTTCTAGTAATACAGCACATGCAGATTCTCCAAAATTAGCATAAGTAATAGGTTCTGATTTTCTTGAATATCTAATTACTAAGTCAGAGCCTACAAGTAGGCTATATTTAATTCTATTATTGCTCTTCATTGTTCTACAGACTTGATCCATTGCAATAATCATTCCGCAACAATTACCATTCATATCATATGCATTTGAACTTCTAGATAAACCTAAAGCTTCATGAATTTTAACAGCATTTGTAGGAGATAGATATTCTGGCGTAGAGGATACAAATACAACTAAACCTATATCTTGTACATCTATATTCACAGTACTTATTACTTTACTGCAAGCTTCTATAGCCATAGTTAAAGAATTTTCGTGAAAATCTTCAGAAACATATCTCTGATTTCTTCCAGTAACATTTAATAATCCAGAAATATCAACATCCTGTTTTGAAAAATGATTTAAAAAGTATTCATTAGAATAACTTGTTTTAGGATGATAATATTCTATGTTTTTAATTTTTATATTCATTTTATCTCCGCCTTATCTTTATTGTTAAATATGTTTACTTATAATTATCGAAGAATATTTCTGTAAATTAACAAAATTATGCAGAAAAGTGTTGAATAAGGTAAAGCTATATAACAATATTACGAATAATAATAAGGGTATATTTAGTAAGGAGGCGTATTAGTGGATTATAAAAAAAACGCAGAATTAAAGAATAAAATTATGCTGGTGGGATTTATAGCATCTGTAGTATTGAGAGCAATTGTTGATAAAATTTTAAATGTAGATAGGAATGTCATACTAATATTAGTTGGAATATCTATACCTTTAGTTATAATCGATTTCATATTAATAAAAAAGAAATGCATTATTCAAACAATGTATTATACAGTAATGATGTACACTGCTGTTATATGTGTAATGTTTATATCAGATCCAAATTGGGCTAACTTTATTTTGATATATTATGGTGTTATATTAATGAGTGTATATCAAGATTTAAGAATATTAATTATTGAAGCAGTTTTGGCTATAATACTTGTGGTATATTTCTTCTTAGGTTATAAGACAACCTTATTTGCTTCAGTGGAATACCATGAATTAGTATTTTATATAGCATACATAATAGCAGGATCGGCTATATTATCAATTAATGCCATTACTACCAAAAGTATTTATAAAGATTTAGAAGAAACTCATAAAGCTACTAAAGAAGCTAAATCTAAAGCAGAGTTGTTATTAGAAAAAATATATAGTGCTATAAAAGTTTTAACAACAACTAATGAAAAAATAAAAAGTGGAATTTCTGTAGCAGGACAAATAGCAGAAGAAATAACTAGCTCTACAAGTGACGTTGCTAATAGTGCAACCAAAGAAGTGGATGTAATGATTGGAATGAAATCCTCAATAGAGGGTGGAGTAGAAAAAGTAGAAGAAGTTACGAATGCTATTAAAACTATGGAGGAGTTATCTAAATCAACTGAAAATGTTGTATTAGAAGGTAATAATAAAGTAGATATATTATCTTCGGAAATGAATAAGGTAAATACAAATGTTTTAAGTGTTGTATCCATGATAAATGAGTTAAGTGATGAAAATACAAAAATAGTTAATATTATTAACAGTATTACAGAAATATCAGAGCAAACGAATCTATTAGCGCTTAATGCATCAATAGAAGCAGCTAGAGCTGGAGAGTATGGAAAAGGTTTTGCTGTGGTTGCAGAAGAAGTAAGAAAACTTGCTGAGGATTCGAAAATATCTACAAATCAAATAGAAGTAATATTGAATAATATATCTAATAAAACAAAGGTAGTTGCACAAGAAATATTAAAAGAAGAAAAGTCAATCGAATTATGTAATGAGCATACAAATGATGTTAAAAAACTATTTAAAGATGTTAATAAGAATACTTCTAATGTATTAAGTTATTCAGGAAATGTTGGATCACAATCTATACTGCTTGAAAGTACTATGAAAAATACATTAAGTTTAGTAAATGATATTAGCGAAGCTGTAGAATCCACTGCAACTGCTATGGAAGAAATTTTTGCGGCTATTGATGAGCTTAATAGTAGCATAACAGATGTAACAAGTAGTTATAACGAAATAGATGATATATGCAATGAATTAAATTCCATAGGTGAATAAAGTAGATGATATACAAAAATAGTTATTTTAGGTTAGAAGTGACCGTATTTTGTGGTGTATAGGTGAATTTATTATGGATGATATGGTTCATATATAGTCATTAATTTAGAATAAAAATGTGTAAAAGAATCTATTTTCAAGTATTTAGTGTTATTAAATATTTAGAATTAGATTCTTTTTTATATTAATTATAAAATAACTTTTCAAATTTAAGAAGTTGAATTTAAAATTATAGATTCAAATTTCTTTATAGGAATATAGCTACAGTATTTAAAAGCTAATGTTTAGGATAATAAAAGATGAACCGTATCATAAATAAGTGAGGGTTATAGCCTTAACCATTGATATTAATTGGTTAAGGTTATTTTAGTAAGTGAAAATATCGTATCATAAGTAATAAAATACAATAAGTTTAGAAGTAGATATTTACAAAATATGTTACAATAAAAAGAAAATAGGTTTGAAATAAAAGACAAATAAATAGAAATTTATAAAGCAGAGTATAGGCACAAGGGGTGAAGAAAATGAAGCTTATTAAATTAACGAAAGAGTATAAATGTGAATGGGAGGATTTGATTAAGGAATTTAAAGATAATGAGGAAAAGTTAACTCCACTAGCTATGAAAGGGAATTCTAATACTTTTGAGGAATTTTTAATTGAATCTGATAACAACTCAAAAGGTATAAAGTTGCCATATGGGTTTGTTCCTTCAGATGTTTATTTCTTAGTTGATAATAATTCAAAATATTTGTTAGGTGCAATAGATATTAGACATTATTTAAATGAATACTTATTACAATATGGTGGCAATATTGGTTATGGAATAAGACCAAGTGAACGTCAAAAAGGATACGCAACAGAAATGTTAGCTTTGGCGTTAGAAGAGTGCAAAAAAAGAAAAATGCAAAAGGTTTTAATTACTTGTTTTAAAAATAATTATGCATCAGCTCATACCATTATCAAAAATGGTGGAATCTTAGAAAATGAAGTTATTGATGATGGAAAAGTTAAACAAAGATACTGGATTCAACTATAATTATATAATTTAATTAAAAAATTAAAATTAATATAATGGTACATTAAGAAGGGGATATTGCAAAACTGACTAAAGGGTAGAGGAGCAATAGCTCTTTTTTTTACTTTGAACTATTAAAGTTTATATAATTACGAACAATAGTAATTATTATAATAACAATTTAGAATAGCAGTACACAATAAATAAAGTGGATTTGATATTGTTACAAGTTATTAATAAACAGTATAAAAAATTACTAGGATATATTAAATTCTAGTAGTTTTTCTTATTCTTAAGAAAGTAATAATTCATAGTAGAAATGTATCTTACCGGGTATTTAATACAACTTAGAAACATAAAATTGCCGATTAAAATTAATATCTATATACTAAAAATATAAGAATTCTTATTAAAGTTTTGGGAGGTAATAATGAAAATCACTGTTGAGCATACAGATGTAGAAGAAAATGAAATTATACTAAGATGCAAAAGCATAGATGAAGAAATGCTTCATATATTATCTTTATTAAAATCACGAACACAAAAGTTATGTGTGTTTAAAGAAAAAAGTGAATTAATACTATTATCACCAGATTCAGTTTTTTATTGTGAATCTGTAGATGAAAAAGTATTTGTATATACAAAGGAAGATGTATTTCAAACTGGATTAAATTTAGCTGAAATAGAAAGTAGCTATTCAGATGTTGGATTTTTAAGGATAAGTAAATCTATTATAATAAATCTTCATAAAATAAAAAGTCTTAAAAGTTACACTTCAGGAAGAATTGAAGTTTATTTGAAAAGTAATGAAAAAGTAATTGTATCAAGACATTATGCACCTATTTTAAGACAAAAACTTGAAAGAAAATAATTTAAGTGAGGTAGTTAATAATGAATGCTTTTAATAAATTTTATAAATTTGGATCACAAGTAAAACCCAAAATGGCTTTATATTCGTTAGGTATAGTATTTTTTATTTCAGTAGTAAATTTAATTAAAGGAGTAACTACAATTAGTATATTTACTCTACTGGAAACTTGTATTGTAGCCTTTATAGTTGCATTAATAGAACATTTTTCTTTTAAAAATTATGATATTCTTTCAAAAGAAAAGAAAAGAAAAAATACAATTTTATGGACTGTAGTAACTAATATATTAATAGTTGGAGCAGCAATAATATTTAAATGGTTTCCTATAATAGAGCCTTGGTTAGGAGTGCTACTATTTATTATACTTCAATGTGCAATTATAGCCATGAGATATAGTATTTATGTTATGAATTTAGTAGATACAAATGATTTAAATAATAAGTTGAAAAAATATCAAAGTACAAATAAGTAAATATAAAAAAGATGTAATTATAAATAAAACATTACTTGTTACTAATATGGGGAAGGGTACCATGAATAATGAAGATTTTTAATATGATTTTAAATTTTTTATAGTATAATTTAAAATATAATTCATTTTTTTAGATAAATGGAGAAAATTTAATTATAAATGAATTATAGAAGTTGATTAATAATGTATTTAACACACAAGAAAAATTATAGAAAAACATATGAATTTAGGAGTAGAGGTATAGTAATGAAGAATTGGATTGATGGTGCTAAGAATAAAAAATTTATAGCTTCATATAGTGGTGGCAAAGACAGTACGTTAGCTTTATACAAAGCTATGGAACAGGGGACAGCTTTAGGGATTATTGTAATGATGGAAGAAGACGGGGAAAGGTCAAGAGCTCATAGTTTATTTACAGATGTACTTAAAGCACAAGCAAAAGCAATAGGAATACCTCTTTTTATAGGAGCAGCAAATTGGGATAACTATGAAAAAGTATTTGTAGAAATATTAAAAGAAGCAAAAGGACAAGGAGCTCAAGTTCTTATAACAGGGGATATTGATATTCCAGAGAATGAGTGTTGGCATGAAAGGGTTGCTCATAGTGTGGGACTTGAGCTTGGAATACCTCTTTGGAAAATGGATCACAAAGAAGTAGTTAAGGAATTTATCTCTTTAGGATTTATAACTAAGGTTATAACAATTGATACAAAAAAAGGAATGAAGAAAGAAGACCTTGGAAAAGTACTTACTTTTGATTATATGAAAGAACTTGAAGAAAGAGGGATTGATCCTTGTGGAGAAGGTGGGGAATTTCATACTGCAGTTATAGCAGGGCCACTTTTTAAAGAAGAAATAAAAGTTAAAGAGGGAGATATTACTTCAGATGGACAGTATATGTATCTAACTTTAGAAATATAATAGAAGAAAGCCTTAGAATAACTAATTAATTATTCTAAGGCTTTTTATGAATTTTGCTATTTAATAAAGCGTTTGATTTATTGAATAATTTTACATTCTAATTCTATAATAAAATTGTCATTAACTTATGACATAGAGTTTGCTTATTTTAAGAATTAAAAGTATTTTCTTTTACATTCGGTAAAAGATGTTCCTATTTTTTCTTCAAAGTATTTTAAAATTTCAAAGGTCGACTTCCATCTTGGAATTGTATATTCATTAAATCCTGCTCTTAATGCCATATCCACAATTCTTTTTTCTATCAAAACGAATCCACTTGGAAGAGATAAGTAATCACATAATTTTATTAATTTATCATAATCTGTTTCCTCTGTATTTGATAAGTACTTCTTTACAAAGTTATATTCTTCAGTTGTACCGTCCCATTTTCCTACAATAACAACTTCATTATTATATTTAAATGCTGTATGGCTTAAACAAGTTCTTGCTACTAAATCATAGCCTTTATTAATTGCATAATTGTATCCATCTATTCCATGTCTCATAGCATATATGCCTTCTCTTCGACCTATATCATGAAGCAAACCTAAAACATATGCTAAGTTCGGATCTAGATTATCTGTTTTCTCTGCTATTAATCTTGCTGCTTTTGCTACATATATAGAATGATTTACCCATGGACCTGGGTTCAACTTTTCAGCTTCTTTTAAAATTGATTGAGCATCTTCTAATGAAGGCACACTTTTTTTATTACAAAGTTCCATATCTAATCTCCTTTGAAAACCACTTGAAATTATTTAGTGGCGAATGTTATATTTCAAGTAATAACTTAACTAATTATAACATAATTTGAAAAATATATATGGATAAAGAAGAACAGAATAATGAATTGCAAAGGAAATAATAAAAGATTTATGTAAATGGAAAGACATAGAAATATTAGAAGGACACATGATGCAAGATCATATACATATATTAGTATCAATTCCACCAAAGATAAATATATCAAGTTTTATGGAATATATTAAAGGAAAAAGTGCAATTATGATATTTGATAGACATTCAAATTTAAAATATAAATTTGAAAATATGAACTTTGGGGCAGATGTATATTGTGTGAGCACTGTAGGTTTAAATGAAAAAACAATAGCAAAATATATAAGGGAACAAGAAAAATATGATCAAATTATGGATAAGATTACAACAAAAGAGTTAGATAACCTTTTTAAGGGTATAGTTAAATAATCAGTTTACAATGGCTTGAGCAATTCATCTGCTTTACGGGTGGACATGACTGTTCATTTAAATCAGAATAATTTTATATTTAACTTAATTTATTTTTGTTATATTTTTGATTGAAATGATTGTATTAAGATGCTTTGATTTTTGTTGTTTCAAATTAAAATAAATAAAAAAAGAAAATTATTTAATTGTTAACAAAATATACATAAAATTAAAAAAATATAAATAAAAAGTACATACTATCTCGACTTTATTTTCCTAAAAATGTATATAAAATATAGTATACTATAATAGTGCATAAATGAATTATTAATATCAAATTTTTTAAAATAAATATTAAATTAATTTCAGCAATTTATACTAAAGTTAAGAAATTCAATATATCAAATTTTGATATAGAAATTCGAGCTCCAAGATTAATGTTTATACTATGAATTAAAATTCATCATGTCCTATATATTTTGCTATGACATTAGTTAGATTCTATGCAATAATTTTTGAATAGTTTCTTATTTGTTCATCCAGAGGGGGGCTTTTTTATAGTCATTTTCCGAATATTGGAATTTTTAGGTAGTGGTGTAAACAAGTGAATATCATCTTTATATTTTTGTAAATAACTCTACCATAAGGTTTAGGAGGGAGAAGGTATTGAAAAAAAGATATGGATTGTTTGATATATTTAAGATATCATATAATGCAAATTCAATATTATTTTTAATTAAAATTTTAGAATATTTGGTATACGCTATATTACCATTATTTGAATTTTATATAATTAGTTATTTTATTAATATTAGTACTGATGTGATTACAAGTAAATCATTTGATAAAATAATATTTCCAATGATTTTATTAATAATAGTAATTGGTTTTAAGCATTTATCTGAACAAATTTTTAAATTATCAACATATAAATTAGATCTTGAAATTGATCGATATCTTAAAAAGCTTTTTTTGCAAAAAAAAGCTAAGCTTGAATACATATATATAGAAAATAAAGATATGTATGATAAGGCAAATCGATTATCAGATAAAGCAGAAAAAAGAATTCTAAATGGATTAAATGCTTTTTTAAACATAATGGTAATTTTAGTTAAATTTATAATTTCTATAGTTGTTATGTTTAAATATCTTGGTGTTAAAAGTTTAAATTTTATTATCTTAGCTATACCTATATTGATTTTATCTGGATATAATGGAAAAGTCACATATAAAAATACTAAAAATTTTACTAATGACACTAGATTTATGGACTATTTATCTTTAGTATTAACAGATAAAAATTATTGTGAAGAAAGAGCTCTATTTAATTATTCTGATTCATTAAATGAAAAATGGAAAAAAATAAGTAGAAAAAAAACAATGACAATATACTTACTTATTTCAAGATTATTTTTTAGGATGGATATTAGTGCGATTTTAATGATTTCATTATCAGGAATAATAATATATTTTTTTATATTAAAAGCAGTTTCAGGAGTTGTTACATTAGGTGTAATAATAGCATTAACTAATCTTCTTAAGGATTTGTCTGAGCAGTTGCGTTGGGGAATGATGGATAATATATCTATATTATCAGAAGATAAAGAATATTTTAATGACTTGGATGAATTTATGAATTTTAATGAAAAATTTGATGCTACAACAGCACGAAACTTAAAAGAAATTGATCCTAAAACAATTAAATTGGTAAATGTTTCTTTCAAATATCCGTCATCTGATAAAGAAATATTACATAATATAAACTTTGAATTTGAAAAAGGTAAACATTATGCAATAGTGGGTAAAAATGGATCAGGTAAAACAACATTAGTTAAGCTACTAACGGGCCTATATGACAACTATGATGGACAAATACTAATTGATAATGTTGAATTAAGAAATCTAGATATGAATTTTATAAGAAATATATATTCTGTAGTATTCCAAGATTTTTCAAAATATCCTATAGATATTAAAAGTAATATTCTTTTTGGTAATATATCTGATAAATTTAATAAAGATAAATTTAATGAATGTATTTCTATAGTAAGCATAAACAAACTTATAAGTAAACTGCCTAATAAAGAAAATACACTTATTGGAAAGGTAAAAAAAGGATCAATAGATTTATCCGGTGGTGAATGGCAAAAACTTGCTATGGCAAGAGCACTATATAATCCTTCAAAGATAAGGATTTTGGATGAGCCAACAGCTGCTATGGATCCTATTGCAGAATCTGAGCTTTATGAAAATTTTGGAAAATTAAGTAAAGATGTTACAAGTATTTTTATTAGTCATAGATTAGGATCTATAAAATTAGCAGATATAATACTTGTATTAGACAAGGGAGAAATAGTTGATAGTGGCTCTCATTATGAATTAATGAAGAAAAAAGGATTATATTACGAGTTATATTCAGATCAAAGGAGTTGGTATAAAAATGAAGTCGAAGTTTAATGGGATTTTACCAATATCCAAAACAATTATATATATTTTTTTTAGTAACTTAAAAGCAAATCCAATAATATTAATATTAAGTATGTGTTTTAGTTTGATACAAGGATTATCGTATGGGATGATAGCAAAACGTCTTAAGATATTTTTTGATTCTGTAAGTATAAATATAAATATAAATAAGGGAGATATATTAAGTGATACAATAAACGCTTTAATAATTTTAATAGGGATTATTGCATTTGCTATGTTTATTAATGGGTTAAATAATGCATTCCATAATCTTGTCGAGGGAAGAATTAAAGAAACTGCACTTTTAAATTTGCATAATAAATCTAAGAAGCTTACTCCATTTTCATTTGAGGATACTAATATATTAGATAGCTTGCAGAAAGCAAGAGAAGGAGCAGATGCATCTACAAATTTATTATTTGTTATTATACTTATATTTACTTTTTATATTCCAAGTTTAGCTTATCTAACAATATTTTTTTTAAATATACACCCATTGTTAGCATTAACATTACCTATAATTTTTATTCCTACTATAATAAATCAGATGTTTAGAATAAAAATTTTTAGTGAATTAGCTGATAAATCAGGACCTAAACTTAGAGAACTTAAAAGTTTGGAAGATTCTATCGTAGGAAAGGATTATTATAAAGAAACAAGGCTATTAGGTGTATTTCCTTATTTATATAGAAAGTATAGCTTATGTTTGAATCAGGTATTAAATTTAAAGTGGAGATCTGAAAAGAAAGTTGCAATAAAAGAAGGGGTATTAAGATTAATATCTCTGATAGCATATATTTTAGTAATATTATTATTAACTTATTTGCTAATTAATAACAACATTAGTCAAGGAAGTTTTGCAGCTGTGCTTTCGACAGTGGGATTTATGTTTAGTACTTTGGAAGAATTAATTTTTTATCATATAGAAACAATTTCAAATAATATTGGTTACGTTAATAATTATGTTAAATATATGACACTTACTGAAGATAATTATAAAAGTTACGCACCTATTAATATGAAATCTAAAATTAGTTTAGATAATATCAGTTTTTCATATCCAAATCAAAATAAAATGACATTAAACAATATAAAATTCAATATAAAAAAAGGTGAGACATTAGCAATAGTAGGAATGAATGGTGCTGGAAAATCAACATTTGCAAAGCTTATTCTTGGGTTTTATAAGCCTGAAAAAGGCGAAGTTAAATATGATTCAATATCAATTAAAGACAAAAGTTTGGATGATATTTGTTACAACACTTCAGGAGTTATGCAGAATTTTAATAGATATAAATTTTCTTTAGAAGATAATATTGCAATTGCAGATATGAGTAAAGATATAGATAGAAAAAAGATAATGGATTCTTTAGAAACTTGTGAGGTAAAAGTAAATGAGTTTGATAAAGGTTTAGAAACTATTTTGTCAACAGAATTTTCAGGTATAGATTTATCAGGTGGACAATGGCAAAGATTAGCTATGTGTAGAGCTTTATATAAGAATAATAATGTTTTAGTTTTAGATGAGCCAACGGCTGCAATTGATCCTGAAATGGAAACAAGTATATATAAAAGTATTAAAAAAATATCTTTTAACAAAACGTCAATAATAATTACTCATAGGTTAGGAATAACTGCATATGTTGATAGAATAGTTGTGTTAAATGATGGTAAGATAATTGAAGAAGGATCACATTCCGAACTAATGGCTTTTGAATCTAACTATAAAAAAATGTATTTAGCTCAAAGGAAGTGGTATGATTTTGATTATTGAAAAAATACCTATAAATTTAATTAATGATTATGCTGAGGCATATTCTTATAATAGATTATCACAATAATCTCATAATAAAGGAAGAAGGGGCAGTATTTTCTGAAATCCATTTGGAATATTTAAAAGAAAAATCAACTGAAATAGCTAAAACATCTAAACAATTAATTGAAACTTCTAATATTGATAAAATAAAAATAGCAGTAATATAAACAAATGCAAGAAAAGAAGAAGAAAGTTTATCATATCGAGTAGCAATTCTTCTAAAATGCTTTACTTTATTGAAAAAGCATTCAACTAGATGGCGTTCTTTATATATCCACCAATCACAATGCCAAGGATTCTTTGCATTAGATTTAGATGGAATAGTATAGGACGTTTCTTGTGACCATTATATATTCTCTAAATTCATTTATACCATATGCTTTATCAGCTAAAATATTGCTGCCTTGTATTTGTAAATTTGAAAGAACATCTACAGCCTGTGTGATGTCATGTAGATTACCAGATGACAATTGTAAGTGTACAGGATTACCAAGGGCATCGACAACTGCATGAATTTTTGTCGTATGTCTTTCATGGCTTAATCCAATATGTTGTTTTATTTCGCTATTTATAGTCCTTTTTTAGCCCCATCACTATACTGGTGAGCTTTAATACATGTTGAGTCGATACTTAAATTTTCATAATCTGAATCTGAGCTTAGCTCTTTAAAAATCACCAATAAAGTACCGGCATCACGCCATGCGGCATCGCTTCTTGCAATCCATAGTATGGCATTGAACATGACTCTATTATTTTTTGCTGGTCTTCATGTCCTTGCCACAGGAAATAAATTTTTTATTTGATTCCATTGTTCATCTTATATTTCGTAACGCTTTTGTGTCATAATTTTATAGTTTTTTTGATATTATTATATCTAAAGTTTAAATCGTTTGCATTAATTAGTTTTCAGACACACCCTAGAGGAATAAAGGAATATAATTTAAATGATATGTATAAATACCTTGAAGATTTTATAATTGATACAAATGATAAATATCCAACGATAAAATTTGAATCTATAAGTATTTAATTTAACAAAACTAAAACGAATTATGTAAATACATTTGATGCTAGTCTTACTGAAATAAAAGGTCATTATACATTTAAATTTATGTTTGTTGGTGGAAAAATTTATAAAATATATGTCGTGGTGCATAATAAAAGTAATGTTTAAGAACTCAGAAAGTATGTTGAAATATTATAAAATTATATAATTACAAGAAGTAATCCCTTAGATTGTATGAAACAACTGCACTGTTCCGAACTGTCGGAGTGTAACGTATAACAGCATTTGACCTGGTTAGGATAGGAGTAATTATCGTATATGTAGTGACATCTATAAGTATAGATGAAAATAAAAATCATATATCTCTTATGAAGGTGTTTGGATATAAAAAGAAAGAAATAAACTCAATGATGTTAAATGGAGCAAGAATTTATGTAGTACTTGGATACATTATGGGAGTTTCTATTGGATACGCTATAGTAAAAGCAATATTTAAAATCTTTGAAGCTCTAGATATAGTGTTAGAAGCAAGACTTAATATATCTTACGTACTAATAGGTTTTGTTATAATAGCTCTTACATTTGAAGTATCTAAACTTATGTGTGCAAGAAAAATTGATAAAACATCTTTAGGTGAAGCTCTTAAAATGCAAAAAGAGTAGTAAAGCAAGTTATTTAAATATAAATAATAGATTTAATTCTGGATATTATTCCTGCAGTTTATCTCCATTATGAATCCATAAAAATCTAAAGTTTAGATTTTTATGGGTTCTTTTAATTTCTATAATCAAGTTCCAACACTTTGACACAGATACTATATTGAGTTCTTGAAATGAAAAACGATAAAAGTAGAAAATATAAAATATAGGAGATAATAAAAATATAATTGTCAGCAGAATATAATCAGTTTTTAGAAGTACAATAAAAAGGATATTATAAATAATAAAAACTAAGATAGCGAGGGACGTATGAAAAAAACATTATATGAATATGAAGAAGTTATAAAACAGCTTCCTAGAAAAGATAAATATGAAAAAAGTGAATTATTAATAGATGATTTGCTTATAGAAAAAAACGGAAATATAGAAATATATTATGCTCCACACAATGATTATTTAAACTCAAAAGCCAAGATATTCATTATTGGAATAACACCAGGTTTCCAACAAATGAGCACAGCTATTTCCACTGCTCGAAAAGAACTAGAGTTAGAAACTGATATTGAAGGAATTCAATATAAATGTAAGGTGGCTGGTAGATTTAGTGGAAGCTTAAGAAAAAATATAATTAGTATGTTAGATGATATAAAACTTAATGAGGCGTTAAGTATAAATAGTTGTTCTGCCTTATTTGAAGATAAAGATTACTTACTACATACTGTATCACTTATACCTTATCCTGTGTTTGTAAAGAAACAGAATTATTCAGGACATACACCTAAATTATTAAAAAGTAAGTTCTTAATGAAATATGTATATAATAATTTTATTAAAGAACTTAATGACATTGAAAATTTTAAAAATATATTAATAATACCCTTAGGCAGAGCAGTTGAAGAGGTACTATGTAAGTTATCAGAAGAAAAAATTATTTGTGAAAAACAGATTCTTAAAGGATTTCCACATCCATCTGGAGCTAATGTAAATAGAATTACTCAACTGAAAGAAAATAAGGGAAACTTAATAAGGCAAATTAAAAAAAATATAGTCCTATAATTGGATAATGAAAGAATCCATAGTATAATCCTACGTAGTTACGGAGAACTGAATCATAAATAATGAAGTTTTTTAAGGATAATAAACATATAATTGATTAGCATGTGATAAGCTTATCTTTTTTACATCTAACTCGAAATCAGGCATATGGTGAATAATCTTATCATAGATTAAAAGCTCCAGCAGTTTATGTTAGAGCTTTTTTATCAGAATTTTTTGTTGAAAATTTGGTTTATGACGAAATAGAAAAGATTAAAAGAAAGTGGATTATAGTTATCTTTGAATGTAATAAAAATCATTATGTTATTTTCTTGAAATCATTGCAGAAAAGTTATGTGCAAAAATTTAAAGATATAGGGGATTGGGGTAAATCATATAATATACTAGTTAAGATAGGTATTGCAGATGGGGATATTAGTATGCTGCTGGAATTAAACACACATAAACTATTAAGAAATTAGGTTTGATAGTGGTAATGAATTATACAAAAATTGAAGACTGTGGATAAAACTTGTTTAAAGACTGTTTAATTACAATAGTTAATGTATATACTACAATGATTAGAAGAAATTAAAAATAAGAAATTAGGTGATTTAATGATATATATATATATAACTGTTATGGAGGAACCCACTCATCTATTCTAGCAATGGCTTATCACTTAGAAATGCTGGATGAAACTAGAGAACCGACTAAGGATGAAATCTTGAATTTACCTAACTTTAATAAGTTAGTATATGGAAATCGTGGAGAACTTTTTTATTATGGTAGTGATAAAGATGGAAATGAAGTTTATGTTGTAGGTAGAGGACGTTCAAAAGTTTTAATTCCAGGATTATATAATTTAGCTTCTATGCTCCATAAACAAGATCTATTAAATGAGAAAATTATATTTTCTAATACGTCGCCAACGGTGCCATTACCAATGACTTTTGGTGGATTATTTTCTAGGATGTTAAAAATTGATTTTATAGGAGTACCTTTGCTTATAAAGGGAGCAAAAAAATCTTATAAAGATATTATAAAACTTGTAAATAATACAAAAAAAGAGGCAAAGGAAGATAAGTCAGAGGTTATTATTCTAGATAATAAGGAATTTAAGAAAAAATAATTTTAAAGACAAATGAGATGTTATATTATATAAAACCTAATATAATAAAAAATTAAGGATTTAAAATTAATTATAATCAGAGAATTTTTTATATTAGTGTGTACATAAATATTTATAATTAATAAATTAGTCTTATTAACTATAAAAATATAACTAGACCTTGAAAATACATATTTGTAGATTCAAGGTTTTTATTTTCATGGAAATAAATTAACTTGATATTAGTAATTTTTAAGTAATTATCTACTTTTTAGATTTTGCTTATTGTTTTGTATAAATATTGATACAACTAAAAATTTTAATATTTACTATCTACAAATTAAGGCATAGTAATAGTTAAATATTTATATAATTTACTGTAATAGTATTTATATAAGAAAGGATAATGTTATGTCAGAAATAAGATGCCCTATGACAGGAAGAAGAAATAAAGCAGTAGCAGGAGAAGGAACCACTAATGAGTATTGGTGGCCAAACCAGCTTAAGCTTAATGTTCTTCGTCAAAATTGTGAGAAAAGTAATCCTATGTCTAATGATTTTAACTATGTTGAGGAATTTGAAAAGCTAGATTATTACGAACTAAAAAATGATTTATATAAGTTGATGACAGACTCACAAGAATGGTGGCCAGCTGATTATGGTCATTATGGACCATTCTTTATTCGTATGGCTTGGCACAGTGCAGGAACCTATAGAATTGGTGATGGTAGAGGAGGGGGAGGACAAGGGCTTCAACGTTTTCCACCACTTAATAGCTGGCCAGATAATATAAATTTAGATAAAGCACGTCGTTTACTTTGGCCAATTAAAAAGAAGTATGGAAATAAAATATCTTGGGCTGACCTTATGATATTAACAGGTAATTGTGCATTTGAATCTATGGGACTAAAGACAATTGGTTTTGGTGGGGGAAGAGAGGATGTTTGGGAACCGCAGGAGGATATTTACTGGGGAAGTGAAAAAAAGTGGCTTGGAAATGAACGTGATGAACAGGATAAAGAGGATAAGGAAGATAAAGAACTTGAAAATCCTTTAGCGGCTGTGCAGATGGGCTTAATTTATGTAAATCCAGAGGGTCCCAATGGAGATCCAAGTCCTAAGGCATCAGTAAAAGAAGTAAGGGAAACCTTCACTCGTATGGCAATGAATGATGAAGAAACTGTTGCACTTATAGCAGGTGGACATACTTTTGGTAAATGTCATGGTGCTGCATCACCTACTTATGTTGGACCAGAACCAGAAGCTGCACCTATAGAACAGCAAGGTTTAGGATGGAAAAATAGCTATAAAACTGGTAAAGGTCCAGATACAATAGGTAGTGGGCTTGAAGGAGCATGGAAGGCTGAGCCAACAAAGTGGACAATGGGCTACTTAAAAACATTATTTAAATATCAGTGGGAATTAGTTAAAAGTCCAGCAGGAGCCTATCAATGGTTAGCAAAAAATGTTGAAGAAGAGGATATGGTAGTTGATGCTTATGATCCTTTAAAAAAGCATAGGCCTATGATGACCACGGCGGATTTAGCCCTTATTTATGATCCTATTTATAGAGGAATAGCAAAGGACTATTTAGAAAATCCTAAAAAGTTTCAAGAAGATTTTGCTCGTGCTTGGTTTAAATTAACTCATAGAGACATGGGACCCATATCAAGATATCTTGGACCAGAAGTTCCCAAAGAAAGCTTTATTTGGCAAGATCCAATCCCAAAAGCTAACTATAGATTGATTAATAAAAAGAATATTTCAGAGCTTAAGAAAAAGATTTTAGATTCAGGCTTATCAATATCAGACCTTGTAACAACGGCATGGGAATCTGCATCAACATTTCGTGGGTCAGATAAACGTGGAGGGGCAAATGGGGCAAGAATACGATTGAAGCCACAAAGAGAATGGGAAGTTAATGAGCCAGAAAGGCTTAACAAAATATTAAAAGTACTAGAAAAAATTCAAAGTAGTTTTAATAATGCACATTCAAAGGATAAAAAGGTTTCCCTAGCTGATATTATTGTATTAGGTGGATGTGTTGGCATAGAAAAAGCTGCAAAAAATGCAGGGTATAACATAACTGTTCCTTTTATTCCAGGACGTACGGATGCAACTCAAGAGGAAACAGATATAAAGTCATTTAATGTACTTGAACCTAAGGCCGATGGATTTAGAAACTATATGAAAGATAACTATGAAGTAACAGCAGATGAAATGTTAATAGATAAAGCACAACTATTATCATTAACTATTCCAGAAATGACAGTATTAATTGGTGGTATGCGTGTGTTGAACACTAATTATAAGCAGTCACAGGAGGGGGTGTTTACAGATAGAGAAGAATGTCTTACAAATGATTTCTTTGTAAATCTTCTTGATATTAATACCATGTGGAAGGCTTTACCGAATGTTAAAGAAAAGTTTGTAGGGTATGATAGGAAAACAGGAAATGTGAAGTGGACGGCAACAAGGGTTGACCTTATATTTGGTTCAAACTCACAGTTGCGTGCAGTTGCAGAGGTTTATGCATCTGATGATAATAAAGAAAAGTTCATACAAGATTTTGTAACAGCATGGAATAAAGTAATGAATGCAGATCGTTTTGATATAAAAAAATAAATATTGATTAAATTTTAGCTAGTAAAATAATAAAAATTTTACTAGCTATTTTTAGATAATGTGTGAGGAAAAAATTATTATGAAAAAATTTATATTATAAATTTAGCATTAAATATAAGTAATAGAATCTACTAATAGACGGATATGAGTAAGCTGTAACTTTTTATAAAACATAAAAAATGCTTAGCAATCTTTGTCCTATTGTTTTGTTTAATATAACATATAAATTTTATTTAACTATTTTTAAGTAATTCTTCAACTTCTACTTTTAGCTTTTGTCCATTTAAGTTGTTTGGGTTTATCTTTAAGGCTTCCTCAACATCTTTTAATACTTCTTCATAGGTATCATCATGATTAAATTCCTTAATTAGAGTAAGTCTAAATTGTGCTCTAGATAAATATACTTTATCCATATGTTTTATACTTTCTAAAGAATCAATATTTTCAATTGCAAAATTGCAACTTTTAATTTTTTCTTTTAAAATATCCTCTAAATCTCTTTCAATTATTTCAAACATAAAAAATCTCCTTTAATATAAGTCATAATCAAATAAATGATAGACTAATATGCTTAGAACATTTGGTCTCTTATTTATTTTCATATGCCTAAGTTAATATTATTTCACTATAAATATGGTTGTGAATATATAGTTTTCTTAATTAAAAAAATTATTATACACTATGATATATAGGGAAACAAGCTCCCATTTAAATTTATTCATCAAATTTTTGTTATCAGTTGAGAAAAATAAATACAAATATAGTTAGTTAAGAATTATGAATTAAGAATTTAGGATGAAAGTGGCGACCACTTTCTGAAAATGATTTTAAAAAATCTATCAATACAATTTGCTTTGCAAATTTATAAAAAGATACGTTGAGAATTACTAGGAACGAAGTGAGTAGTAATAACTACAACTGTTCACTATTCACTCTTAACTTTTAAATAAAATAATCTGTTAGTTATTAATAAAATATTAATTTGAGTTTTCTCATTTTATAAATGAATAAGTTCAAAATTTAATTTGCAACCCATAGGGACACAAGTTTAAAATTTAGTTTATATATCTATATTTTTACAAAAAAGCAAAGAAATCAGTTTGAATAATTTAAAATATATGATTTGAAAATTTGATTGTTGTAAAAAGTATTAGTTACTAATAGCTTTATATAATTTTTTCTTGAAAAATTTAGAATTAGAGTATAAACTAATTTTGATATATAGGATGTTTAAAGAGCTTTTAAATTTATATGCAGTTTAAGATAGAAGTTTACTTGAACATGGAAATAAAAAAATGAAGGGGAGAGAGTTAATGGATAGTAAGTTAATGATGGCTAAAACCATTTTTATGTTTTTTTTAGGAATAACTTTTGGATCCGTTGTAGGAACGTTTTATTTAGGCAGAGAAAAGTCTCCTATGTATTATGGTATAGGATTTATAGTTATTCTTATATTTATAGCGATTACTATGTATTTTTATAGAAAACATAAAAAAATAGAAAAAATGATAAAACTAAAAGAAGAATGGCCTTATGGAGAGAATGAAAAAAGGGATTTTAAGAGAATTGAGAATTTCTTTGAAAAATTTCACCCAGAAGAATTAAAAGAAAAAGATTACTACATATTAGATGATCAGAGTGCTAGTGATTTAGACTTAAAAGATGTATTTTCAAAAATTGATGTTGCAATTACAACAGCAGGGCAACAAATTCTGTATTACATATTAAGAACACCTAAAACAAAAGTACAAGAACTTTTAAAGCGTGATAAAATTATTGAAGAATTTAGAGAAAATGATACGTTGAGAGAGGAAAGTCAGGTAGCATTATTATCACTTGGAAAACAAAGAAAAGGAAACATTATAAGTTTATTTAATAGTAAAACTAATATTGTTCAAGCAAAGAAATATATTTATAAATTGGCAGCATTACTTCCAATAGTAGCATTAATTATGTTCTTTTTTATAGGAGCTAAAGCATTGCTGTTTTTATTTGGAAGCTTTGCATTAAACTCTTCTATAAACTATAAATCTGAAAAACAAATAGAAGATGAAGTAAGCTCAATAGCTTATGCTGCAAGTCTTATAACTTGTGCAAAGGGGTTAAATAAGGTTAAGAGTAATGGCGCATTATTAGAACATCAAAATATATTAAAAGAAAATATAAAGTATTTTAATGTTATAGAACGTAAGGCAACATATTTAATGGCTAGTGAAGGGGCAGATGTATTTATAGAGTATATAAATGTCTTATTTTTAACAAAAATAAGAGGATATTACGATATAATAGATACAATACAACAAAATAGAGACAAATTGATAGAAGTTTATAAAACAGTTGGAGAAATAGATGCTCTTATTTCTATAGCCAGTTATAGAGAAAGATTAGAGTATTATTGCAAACCTAATTTTGTAGATGAAAAGAAGAAACTTTCGATAGTAGAGGGTGTACATCCTTTAATAGAAGATGCTGTTTCAAATGGGCTTTCTTTAGATAAAAAAGGTGTTATATTGACTGGTTCTAATATGGCAGGTAAATCTACATTCTTAAGAATGCTAGGTATAAATGCGCTTTTTGCACAAACTATATATACAGTTGTTGCAAAAGAATATAGTGCTAGTTTATTAAGGGTTATAACATCTTTAAGCGTATCTGACGATGTTAATACTGGAACAAGTTATTATCTAGGTGAATGTGAAGCATTGCTTAGAATCTTAAATAGTATAAATGAGGATATAACTGGATTATGCATGGTAGATGAAATATTTAGAGGAACTAACCCAATAGAAAGAATTGCATCAGCAAGAGAGATAATAAAATATATTATTGATAAAAATGCAATACCATTAGTAGCAACCCATGATATTGAACTAACAGAAGTATCTAAAGAAAAATATGAGTGTTACTATTTCTGTGAAGATGTAGATGAGCAAGAAGGGTTAGTGTTTGATTATAAGCTTAAAAATGGAGTATGTAAATCAGGTAATGCTATAAAACTTTTAAAATACTTAGGGTATCCTAAAGTTATAACCGATAATGCAACTATGGAATCAGAAAAAGCTTTAAATTAAAGTGGGTAATATTATTTTAACATGAAAAATAAAAGTGAACAGTGGAGAGCTTTATAGGAAACAGAAAGTCAATTTCCTAAGTTATAAACCACTGTTCACTAACTTAATAATATTAAATTATTATAAAAATCTTCGTTGGTAAATATATGGATTAAAATTCAAGTTTTAAAATCCATATGTATACCAACTTTTTTATTCTTTTTCAGTTAAATATTCTTTTTCATATTGAAGTAGACGTTGTATTATTTCATTAGATACAGCATCTATCTTATCAAAATTCATATTAGGAATATAATAGCTTTCTAAATCATCATGAAGGTGTTTAGCTTGTTGGATACAAGATAATGCTTTGTTAAGAAGAATATAGAAAGTGTTTTTTACATATTCTATCTCATCTTTATTAGCTTTTATTAATGCTTCATCTAAAAATTTATTCATATCATATACAATACCTTGAGTAGCTAATTTGTTAATTTCATTAGATGTAACTACAGCTATATTAAGATCAGGAATTAAGATGTGCTCAATTTTTTCAGGCATTAATGGGGTGTGAAGTACTTCTACATAGTGACCACGTTTTACCGCTTCATCAGCTAAATAAGCTAATACTTCAGTTTTACCAACGCCAGGAGCACCTTTTAATATATAAACATTTTCCACATCTTCTATTAGATTAGGAATAAAGCTTATAACACCACCAGGAGTAAAAGCAGTTGAAAATAAGTGTCTATCAAAGCCTACTGAAGAAATTTCATCTGAAAATATTTCATTTTTAAGGCTCTCCTTTAAATGATTAACTTTATTAAAATCTAGTGTTTCTCTATTAAAAGTATACCAATCTTCATATACATTTCTAGCTGCAGCTAAAAATCTATATGCTCTTTTAAATTTTTTACTTATTTTATCTTGAACATCCAATATATTCTCACGATATTCTTTAAAACCATCTTCATTCCAACACTGTCCCATGTTTAATATTTCATCAATTGCTCCAGGATTTTTCGGATCAACAACATGAGGAGAAGTTCCATCTAGTAAAGCTATATTTAAGCCTTTAATAACAACACCGTCTAAAGAATTGCTATCAGAGGAGCAGTGGTGAAACTCTACAGTATAACCTTTATCTATAAATAAGTTTCCTACTTTTTTCATTAAAGATGATTTACCAGTTCCAGGGCCACCTTTTATACATATTATTCTTCTAGCTTCATTTTGAGGAAGAATATAATCATAATGAGAGTAAAAGCCTACTGAGGTATTTCCCCCTAAAAAGTAATGTTTTTGTTTCTTTGACATAAAACCACACTCCAAATTTGTTATCTATATATATAATATTCACTAAATATATATAAGTTAACCCAAAATAGTTAAATTGTTCTTCTTATATTAATTTATGCATTAATTGTAAAATAAATACAACTATTATTAATTTTAGGTAAAAAAATAACAGAAACTAAAATATAATTTCTGTTATTTCTATAAATCTACAGATTTTTAAAATTAATATTTAAACTTCTGATTTCTTTTCATATACCTTATATCTTTATTAAGTGAGAAGTTTTCATATAAAAAAATTATGAAAGTAAATAGTTATAGTAACTGTTATATGACTTTATAATATATTATCATTTAAACTTATAAATTTGACTGTAATGAAGAAATAAATCAAATTCCCAAATAGTCTCTATCAATTGTTATTAATAGATTATAATGTGAGTGAGTTTTTTTTATTTCATAATTAAGATTTTCAATTAAATTATTTTCATCATCTTTAGAAAAATTTTCATGAGAGTTTATTACAGCATCAAATATAATATTTTTAATATTGCCTTCACCTACCACTCTAAAATCATGAATGGATTTAATTATAGGAAATTTTAATAATAAGTTTTCAACTAAAAGTTTATCCTTTAAAACTTCCTCATCATTGGTGTTAATTGGATCCATATGTATAACTAAAAATATATTCAATTTATCTGAAATTTCTTTTTCAGCTGCGTCAATTATTTCATGTATTTTGATAATAGAGATATCACAAGGAACTTCAGCATGGATTGAAGCCATTATCCTTCCTGGCCCGTAGTTATGCACTAGTAGATCATGAACACCATGAATTTCATTATATTTTAAAACTTCTTTTTGTATATTCTCAACCAACTCAGCATCAGGGGCAGAGCCAAGGAGTGGATCTAAGGTATCTTTTACTAAATTAAATCCTGCATAAAGAATTATTAAAGAAACTATAATTCCCATATAACCATCTATAGGAAAAGAAATAAATTTAGATAAAAATAAAGATAAGGCAACTGTACTAGACGAAATTGCATCACTTATAGCATCAACGGAACTTGCTTTTAAAGCAGAAGAATTAATTTTATTTCCAAGGTTTTTATAAAATATGCTAAGCCATAATTTAAATAAAATAGAAACTAGTATTAATATAAAAGGCATCCAAGCAAAAGTTATAGTAGTTGGGTTTTTTATTCTATCTATAGAGGATAAAATAAATTGAAATCCTACTAACATAACTAAAAAAGCTACAATTAAAGCAGAAATATATTCTATACGTCCATGTCCAAATGGATGCTCTTTATCTGCTGGTTTACTAGAAAGTTTAAATCCAAAAATAGTTATTACAGAAGAGCCTACATCAGATAAATTATTAAAGGCATCTGCGATAACAGCTATACTATTACTTATAAGTCCAACAGATAGTTTAATTACAAATAGAAATAAATTTACTAAGATACCTATAAAACCACCTAGATAACCAAAACTTTCTCTTACTTCTTTATTTTTTACATCATCATAATTTTTTACGAATTTTTTAATTAAAAAATTTGAAAACAAAAAAAACACCTCCCAAATTAGTATACCCATAAAATTTCAATACTAAATTATAACATATTAGATATATTAAAGGAATAACTATTATCTCTTAACTATTAACTAAACTAAGCCTTAAATTTTCTCATTTAATAACTGTATAAGAATCGTATATAGTTAAATTTTAAACTATTACTTTTTTCATATGCTTAGGTATTTTTAATATGTTATACTAGAATTGGAATTTGAATTTGGAGGTGTTCGTGTTATGGCGATAAAATTTGCAAAAGAACTTATAGATTTCTTATATGAAAGCCCAACAGCTTTTCATGCAGTTAAATCAGTAAAAGGGAAATTAGAAAAATCAGGTTTTATTGAATTGTCAGAAAGTTCTAAATGGGATTTAAAAAAAGGTGGAAAGTATTATACAACTAAAAATGATTCCGCATTAGTAGCTTTTACTGTAGGTAATGGTGAAATTGAAGAACATGGATTTAAATTAGTTGGAGCAACTAATTAGTTGTTAAAAATATACTCAAATATAGATAAATATAGACAAAAGTATATTTTAAAAACAAAAGCTCCCTACATTCGTAAAGAGTGTAGAGTGGTGATTTAAAATCATCCAAAACTCCTTTAACTGCTGGAAGTCCCTAAAGCTAACTAAACTACAACGTAAGGATGAAATAAGCCTAAACGTGAAGGTTACGAAAGTAGAAAAAATTAGTTAGATAGTGCATGGTTAAATCCTAAACACCGTAATAATGGGTAATCAGCAACCAAGCCCCGAATAGGGGAAGGCTCAACGACTAGAGAGAAATCTCGTACCTGCAAGTGTGGGGAAATGGGGAGTGTCCTAATATTAAAATTATAATATTTTATATTAGGATAGTGATATAGTCTGTGCTCATATGAAAGTATGAGAAGTTCATAAGAGAACTGGTATGGAGTAACGAACCGTATTGAACAATCTAAAAATATATACAAATGTGAATTAGATAATTAAGCAACCGTATTTTAAAATTTTATAAAAATAGGTCTACTTTATAGTAAATCTAAAATTATTTTTCTAAATCTTTAACTATTAAATTAAACGTAATTACTAATAGTCATTTTATTCACCTTATCAATATAGCGTTATAAATAATAAGTGTTAATAATGTGGGAATACTTATAAATAAGCTATATAAGATACTAGAAAAAAGTGAGGTGAAAGATAATGGGAACTATTATTAAAAACGTTAAACAATATTCTTATATATTAGATACAGAAATGTTAAATGAATTAAAATTTATAGCTAACCAATATAAGAATGTAAAGAATTATATTTATTCAAGATATAGTGGAATTAATAGTATCCCATTATTAAGTAAAGAAAGACAAATAAGAAATGAATGGGTAAAATCAGAATTTGCAAAGCAATGGAAGTTACCTGCTCGTTATTGGAAGTTAGCATTAACTGAAGCTATGGGAAATATTAAATCTAAATGGTTTAATATTAAAAGTAAAATTAAAGAGCAAGTTAAAGTTAATGAGAATTTGTCAGATGAAGATAAACATTATATAAATTACATTGTTAAATTTAATAGTTACTATCATAAAGTATTAAATTATATAGGCTTTGATATTCCTAAGATATTTAAGAAGAAAAACTTAAATTTTAAATATCTAAATAATCTTATTAGAAGATATACAAGAAAATATAAAGGACATATACCATATTCTAAAATAGGAAAAACATTTTCTATAGATACTGGATTATATTCTTACAAAAATAACTGTATTAATATAACTTCTACAAAAAAAGGCAAAAGATTATCTATAAAATTAACCGATAGTAATAAATACAATAGAACAATGATTGTTAAAATTATAGATAATAAAATAGTAGTTAATTGTCCTTTGAAAATAAAAACTAGAAAGAATAAAAATACTAATATCATAGGAATAGATAAGGGATATAGATATTTATTTGCAGTATCAAGTGATAAATTTTATGGAGAAAACCTTAATAATTATCTTAGTAAAGAAACTGAAAGGCTAAATAAAGTTAATGCTCAAAGAAATAGATTTTGGGCTTTATACAATCAATATTTAGATAAAGGCTATATTAAGAAAGCTAATAAAATAAAAGAAAACAATTTAGGAAAAGTAAAATATAATCATAATAAATTAAAACATGACCAAACAGTAAAATCTTATATAAACTATTCGTTAAATCAATTAATAAAAGAAGAAAAACCAAAAGAAATAGTTATGGAAAATTTAGATTTTGTTAATTGGAATGACAAGTATCCTAAAATTGTAAAATGTAAGTTATCAAGATGGATTAAAGGTTATATAAGAGAACGGGTAGAGTATAAATGTGATTTTTATAGTATTAAATATACTTATATAAATCCAGCCTATACAAGTAAAGTATGTAGTGTTTGTGGAAGTTTTGGTAAAAGAGATGGTGATATATTTATTTGTCCTAAATGTAATAAATTTCACGCTGATATTAATGCAAGTAAAAATATATTAAATAGAAAATATGATAATGATATTACTTTATATACTAACTATAAAAAAGTTAAAGATATTTTAGAAAAAAGAATAAAAGTAAGCTAATAAAATATAAAAAAGATGATTTAATCACAAATATATGTACCTCAGAAATGAAGCATATATTTTACTAGAAAAGCTAGGGGTTAAATAAATCTTTAAATTATAAAATTTTAAAATACGGTTGTAGGATAATTTAGTAAGTTGTAACTAGAAATTAGTTATAACAAGCTTTTGAACTGGTACATCCAAGGCTTAAAACTATCATAAGATAGAATAAGTGCGAATTATCTAATTTAAGTACATTTGTACATGTTTTTAGAACCAGCACATACTGACTCTCCAACATTTAGAATAAAACCAAACTGTGAAATGACAGTTGAAGATTCTTATATTAGATTAAATACTGAGGTTTATGGTGGACCAATATTAAGTACTTGGTTTGATAGACCGTTATCTATAGCAGGAAGGGTAATTTTAAAAAGCGATAATATACTTTTTCCTAAATCAGAATTAGTTAATGTGAAAAAACCTATATTAATAATTCCTAATATGGCAATACATATGAACAGGGATGTAAACAAAGGTTTTGATATTAATGCTCAACAGCATACATTACCAATACTTTCATTAGTAAATGAAGAACTTGAAAAAGGAAATTATTTATTAAATGTATTAGCTAATGAGTTAAACGTTAATAAAGAAGAAATTATAGATTTTGACTTATATTTATATGAGTATGAAAAAGGAAGTATAATTGGATTGAATGACGAGTTTATATCTATGGGAAGATTAGACGACTTACAAATGGTTCATGCAGGAATAGAAGCATTAATAAATGCTAAAACAACTAATGGAACAAATGTGATGGTTTGTTATGATAATGAAGAAATAGGTAGTTCAACAAAACAAGGTGCAGACTCTGATATGCTTTCAAATATCTTAGAGAGAATAGTTTTATCATTAGGAAAAGAAAGAGAAGAATTTTTTAGAGCATTAGCGAAATCATTTATAATATCAGCAGATAATGCTCATGCTATTCATCCAGCTGATCCAGGAAAGCATGACCCAACAAGTAGACCACTTATAAATAAAGGACCAGTTATAAAAGTAAATGCAAATCAAGCATATACAACTGATGCAGATTCAGATGCAGTATATGAAATGGTTTGTAAAAAAGCCGGAGTTCCAGTTCAAAAATTTGTTAATCGCTCAGACTTGAGAGGTGGATCAACAATAGGACCAATAAATTCAACTCATATAAATATACGTTCAGTTGATATTGGAAACCCTACTTTAGCAATGCACTCTATAAGAGAGTTAGCTGGAGTGGATGATCACACTTATGTTATGAAATCATTTTTAGAGTTTTATAATTTATAATTAGTAAAATAGAAAACTATCCAATAGGTAAAATATAACTTATTGGATAGTTTTTTTGTTTTTAAAATTTTATATTGATTTTTTTATTTAAAGTTGGAAGAATTGCTAAAATCATAAGAGAAATAATAAGTGTTATTGTTACTTTATTAAGTTGAAAATCATTTTTATAGGAAACATATGTTATTAATAAAACGCAAGCCCCTACTAAAAAATGAAGTATTTTTTGAGTCATAATAAATTTATTTTTATTTTTTATTTTAGCTCCACTAGATTCAAATGTATCAGCTAGTTTTTTCCAAGGCATGAAAAATGCAAAGAAAAATTGTAGTCCTGCTAATAAGAGTAAAATTATAACAAGTACGTTTGACATTATTTACCTCCTATTTCATATTAAATTTTATTATAATTATAAACTTAATTCATATTACAATCAAATTTTAATTTTAATATAGGATTTCAAGTTGAATTTATTATAAATATGTGAATTAAGAAGTTGGTTTGAATGAGAATAGTATGAAAATGATTAATTACTTTGTAACATGTCAATAATTTTTTAAAGATAGTGTTTATAAAGGAGTGAGTTTATGATATATATATTTTTTTCATTATTGGTAGTGTTGACCTTTATAATTTTATATTTTAATAATAAATTAGTATATAAATACAAATTTTTAAAAGATTGTATAAAAATAAATAAAAGTAGTAAGAGTGCTACAATTATTGCTCAAGAGATAGCATTGGAGACTTCAGTAGTGGATTATTCTTTAAATTCAAAAATAAAAACTGTCACTGTGGACAGAAACTATAAAAATATTAAAAAAGTATATGAAAAAATAAAAAATAATCCTAGAGCGTCTGTTATTAGTGGAAGCCAATGGATTATTGATAATATATATATAATACATAAAGAATATAAAAATTTAAAACAAAGCTTAAAAAGAAAAAACCTAAAAAAATTACCAAGAATAAAAGATGGCATATTTAGTGGATTTCCAAGAGTGTATGTTTTAGCCTTAAATTTTATAAATGATAGATTAGCGTATATTGATGAAAATACAATCACAGAGTTTATTGAAGAGTATGAAAAAGAAAATCAATTAACAATGGATGAAATTTGGTATTTTCCAATTATGATAAAAGTAGTAATAATACAATATATAGATAAGTTATCAGAAGAAATTTATTCTCAGATTAACAGTTTAGAAAAAGCTTTAGATATATATAATAAAAGCTTAGAAAAAAAGAATATAAATACATTGATTAAAGATAAAGATGTTGATAAAGAAACTATACTAAAGTTATTAACAATTTTAAAAGATACAGGTAAAGATGATGAAAAAATAACATTAGAATTAAAAGAATTAGTTAAATCTATAGAAGTAAATTCAGTTTTTAGTGAAATAAATATTTATAAAAAAGAAAATTTAAGAAATATGTTATTATCAAATTCAGTAAATTCATTAATAGAAATCTCAAAGATAAACTATAGATATATATTTGAAAGAGTTTCTATTGTAGAGAAAATACTGAGTAAAGATTACTTCTATAATCAAATGGATTTTCAATCGAAAGATCAGTATAGAAGAGTTATTTCTGAAATATCCTTAAAAAATGATATAAGAGAAAGTTATATTGCTGAAAAGGCTATGAAATGTAAGGAAGTAAGCGAAGGGAAAAAATTTAAAAATCATATTGGTTATTATTTAATAGATGAGGGTAGAGATAAATTAAATAATATATTACAAATAAAATATAGTGGATTTGAAAAAATAAAAAGAATCATAAAAGGTAAAGCAGTTATAAGTTATTTATTACTTATATTTATTTTTACAGCAATAAATATAATAACTTTCCTTTATGCAATACCAGGTAAGAATGAGTATAATTATAAAATTATTTTAGCAACTATATTTTTAATTATACCTATGAGTGATGTAGCTATAAGAGGGTTGAATTTTACTATTATGAGAATAAATAAGCCGTATACATTACCTAAATTGAATTTAGAGAATATACCCTATGAATATTCAACATCAGTCATAATACCAACAATAATAAATAATAAAAAAAGAGCAAAAGAACTTTTAGAAAATATTGAACAGTATTATTTAGGAAATAAAGATGAAAACATATTTTTTGTTCTTTTAGCAGATTTGAAAGATAGTAAAAAATTAAATTTAGAAGATGATGATGACATAATAAATTTTACATTAGAGGAAGTAAAAAAATTAAATTTAAAATACTGTAAAAATAAAAAAGAACAGTTCTTTTTTTTATGTAGACATAGAGTATTTAATGAGGGTGAAAATTTATATATAGGGTACGAAAGAAAAAGAGGTAAAATAGTTGAATTTAATCAACTTTTAATGGGAAATGAAGAAACAACTTTTAGAATAATAAGTGGAGATTTAAAAAATCTAAGCAAGGTTAAATATGTAATAACACTAGATAGTGATACTAAATTACCTATGAATGGAGCTAAAAAATTAATAGGTACATTGGCACACCCTTTAAATAAAGGATACATTGGTTCTAATGGTAAAGTTATAAGAGGATATGGATTACTTCAACCAAGAATAAGTATCAGTTTAGCTAGTAGCAATAAAACTATTTTTTCAAAATTATTTTCAGGAGAATGTGGAATTGATATTTACACTACAGCAGTTTCAGATGTATATCAAGACTTATTTAAAGAGGGTATATTTACAGGAAAGGGCATATATGATTTAGATATATTTTGCAAAACTTTAGACAATAAAATTCCTGAAAATACCGTCTTAAGCCATGACCTTTTAGAAGGAAGTTATTTAAGATGTGGGCTTGTAAGTGATACAGAACTTATAGATGATTATCCAAGTTTTTATAACGCAAATTCTAAAAGAAAACATAGATGGGTTAGAGGAGATTGGCAACTAACACCTTGGTTATATAGTGATGATATAAACTTACTTTCTAAATGGAAAATAATAGATAACTTAAGAAGAAGTTTAGTTCCAATATTTTTAATTTTAAGTTTAATACTTATAACTTTTAAAATATTTCCAGGAAATGTAGGTTATTGGCTAATGTTAATTATTTTATGGCCATTTACTTCATTCCCTAGTAATTTATTTAATTTTGTAAAAAACGTTAGTAAAGGCTCTATTTTAAAAGAAGAGTTTATTTTAGTGAGAGAAAGTTTCTTTAGGTCTTTATTAATATTGATTTTTTTACCTTATGAAGCATATTTAAATTTAGATGCCATAATTAGAACTATATATAGAAAGAATTTTTCTCATAAAAATTTATTACAATGGCAAACCTCTGACTATGTAGAGAGAACTTCAAAAAGAAATTTTACTACATATTTAAATACAATGTTTCAATCAATTTTAATAGGAATAGGAATTTTGCTCATAAATGTATTGCTAAATCAGAGTAATATTTTATTAATACTAGTAACAGCTCTTTGGATAATGGCTCCATTAATTGCGTATTTAATAAGTATTCCTAAGAAAACAAAAAAATATATTTTAAATAATGAAGATGAAATTTTGATAAGAACAATTTCAAGAAGAACATGGGCTTATTTTGAGGATTTTATAGATGAAAGATGTAACTATATAGGTGTAGATAATTATCAGGAGGACCCAGGTAAAAAGTTAGCTTATAGGACATCACCTACTAATATAGGAATGTGCATAATTTCCAATATAGTAGCCTTAGATTTAGGATATATAAATATAATTCAAGCAACTGAAAGAATAGAAAAAACAATAGAAAATATAAACACATTAGAAAAATATAAAGGACATTTATTTAATTGGTATGATAGCTCAAATAAAAAAGCTTTAAATCCTAAATATGTATCTACAGTTGATAGTGGAAATTTAATAACTTATTTGTATACTACTTATGAAGGTTTGAATGAAAATTTAAATACACCTATCATGGAAAAAATAATTTTAGGGTTAAGAGATATTTTAAATTTAACTATAGGGGAAATAAAAGATATAGAATGTAATCATTACTTTTATTTTATGGTTAAAGATAATTTAAATAATAGGTGTAAAGATTTATTGACATTTAAAACTATGATTTCTAATATAATTTGCAATACAGAAGAACTTTTAAGTGAACATGAAGGTAGGAATGAAGAAGGAAAGTTCTACTGGTGCAATAAATTAATAAATCATTGTAAAATGCAACTTAAATATATAAATGAAGTATTTCCATTTATAAAAGAATTAGAATTATATGACAATATGACCATAGCAAATCTTACGACGAGATTTGTGAATTCTCCTATAACTGCTTATAAAGATATAGTTAAGGAAGCTTTAAAAGAAGTATCAAGTAAAGAAGGCATAGATATATTATTAAAAACCAATTTTAGTGTTGATAAAATAATATCTAGAATCAATTGTTTAAATGAAAAAATAATAACAATGTGTGAAGATATGGATTTCTCATTTTTATATGATAGTAAAAGAGGGTTATTATCTATTGGATTTGATTTAGAAAAAGAAAGTTTAACTAACAATTATTATGATCTTTTAGCTTCAGAAGCGAGAAGTGCATATTTTATAGCTATTTGTAAAAGAGATATACCAGTGGAAAGCTGGTTTAGTCTTGGAAGATTATTAGGTGGAAAAAGTAATAATAAAGGATTGATGTCTTGGTCAGGAACAATGTTTGAGTATTTTATGCCAAGATTAATAATGAAAAATTATGAAAATACGCTTATAGACGAAAGTTATAAATATGCTCTTAAAAATCAAATTGATTATGGTAAAAAACTAAAACTACCCTTTGGAATATCAGAAAGTGCATATTATGAATTTGACAAAGATTTAAACTATCAGTATAAAGCTTTTGGTGTACCTAAAATAGCATTAAAAAATTATAACGATAAAGAAGTTGTAATAGCACCTTATGCAACTATATTATCATTAATGGAAAATAAAAAATGTGCAATAGAAAATTTAAATATTCTTATAGAAAATGATGTATATGGAAAATATGGTTTATATGAAGCTGTAGACTACACAAAAAATAGGGCTGAAACAGAGAATAGTAATGGAAAAATAGTTAAAAGTTATATGATACATCATTTAGGTATGTCTATTATGGCTATAGACAATGTATTAAATGAAAATATATTACAGAAATATTTTCATGAAAATCCTATTATTAAAGCTAATGAATTATTGCTTCAAGAAAAAAGAAGTAAAAAAATCATCTATGATAATAAGTATAATGTAGGTAATATTGATATTTTAAATAGTAGTAGTCATATAGATAAAATACCACCAAGAACGGTAAAAAATATATTAGAAGATCCAATGAAATTTACTATTATGTCAAATAAAAATTATTCTTTAGTTATGTCAAGCACTGGCTTTGGATACTCTAAGTTTGACGAAATTTTAGTAAATAGATATAGAAACACTATGCCAGAAAATAGTAGTGGAGTTTTCTTTTATTTAAAAGAAATAAAAAGAGATAGATATGTTTCAACAACTTATGAACCAATTAGAGAAGACTATGAAAGATATAGTGCTTGTTTTTATTTAGATAGAGCAGAATTTTTTAGAAATGATGAAGATATGCTAGTAAAGACAACTGTTTTTATTCATAAAGATGAAAATATGGAAGTAAGAGCTGTGAAAATTTACAATAAGGGTAATGAAAAGAAAGTATTGGAATTAACAAGTTATTGTGAAATTGTACTTCAAAATTATGAAGGGGATTTGTCACATCCTGCTTTTGGTAACTTATTTATAAAAACAAGTTATTATGAAGATGATGAAATTGTTGTGGCAAATAGAAGAGTTAGAAACAAAAAAGAAAAAAGCCCTTATGTAGCTCAATGTTTAATTGGAGATAGTGAAAATATAGGCGCTTTAGAATTTGAAACTTCAAGGGAGAAGTTTATAGGAAGATGTAGAAATAAAAAAGAACCAATAGCGTTAATAGATAATGAAAAGTTAAGTAGTTCGGTTGGGGCAGTTTTAGATCCTATAATTTCATTAAGAAGAAGATTTGAAATAGGTAGTAAGGACACTATAGAATTCTATTTTATAAGTGCTATAAGTTTTGATAAAACTAAATGTGTGGATTTAATAAAAAAATATAAAGATATTAATAAGATTAAAAGTTCACCAATTCTATGCAAAGAACATATTCAACAACAACTTTTTAATTTAAATATCACAACTTTACAAGCAAATTTATATCAAGATTTTTTAACTAATATAGTATTAACGCAAGAAGATAATAAAGACAAATTTGAAAATATAGTAAAACCACAAGGCAAAAAAGCAGATTTATGGAAATATGGAATTTCAGGTGATATTCCTATAATGGTTGTAGAGATATATAAAGAATCACATTTATATTTGTTAAGACAGATAATTGATTGTCATAAGTATCTTACTACAAATAAATTAAAAATAGATTTGGTTATAGTCAATAGAGAGTGTAGCTCCTATGAGATGCCTATAATGGAAACTATAAATAATATAATAGTAAAAAATGAAATTGAATATTTAAAAGATAAAGATGGAGGAATTCATATAATATCCAATATATCAGATGAAGACTTTAATCTAATAAAATTTATTTCTGCATTGTATTTTGATGGAGGTAATGGTGATGTTTTTGAACAAATTAAGCATAGTAAATTTAAAAAAGACCTTACACCTCAAATATTATTAAAAATTATAAGCGAAAAAAAATATGAAAAATCTAAACGATTCAATTTAGTTAGAAATAAAATGGTAAAAGACCTAGAATTTTTTAATGGATATGGCGGCTTTTCTGATAATGGAAAAAGCTATACAATTGTCATTAAAAATAGTAATCCTACTCCAATGCCATGGATAAATGTTATAGCTAATAAAGATTTTGGGTTCATAATATCAGAAGTTGGTTCTAGTTATACATGGTATAAAAACAGTAGAGAAAATAAATTAACATCATGGAATAATGATTCTGTAATAGACAAATCAGCAGAAAATATTTATTTATGTGATAATGATGAGATTTGGAATATTACTAGACCAACTTATGAAGATAAAGATGATGAAGTTATTGTTAAACACGGAATGGGATTTTCAAAATTTGTAAAAGAAAATAGAGGTATATATACTGAATCTACATTTTTTGTGCCTCAGGATAAAAATATAAAAATAATAAAAATTAAATTGTGTAATACAACTAATAAGAAAAGAAGTTTTAAGTTAGGATATTATGGTGAATTAGTTTTAGGTGATGTAAGGGATAAAACATATAGAACTATAGTAACAAATATAAATAATATAGATGGATACATTACAGCAGATAATTTTTACAATGAGAATTTTAAGGAGACCAAATGTTATCTTGCGTTTAGTGAAAAAAACACTATATTAACAGGTCATAGGGATAACTTTTTGGGATATAATGGTGACATTAAAGAACCTGATGGACTTAGAAATATTACATTAGAAAGTTCTTGTGGAAAAGGGTTAAATCCATGTTTAGCAGGAGTTACTTCTATTGAATTAAATGAATTTGAAGAAAAATTTATAACAATAATGTTAGGGGCAGAAGAAACTATATTAGATATAGAAAAGCGAATAAAATATTTTAGAAAGTTAGAAAATGTAGATATTGAATTAGAAAGGTCCAAAAAATATTGGAGTGATAAATTAGAACTAACACAAGTGAAAACAGAAGATAGAAGTTTAGACATAATGGTAAATGGGTGGCTTTTATATCAAAGCCTAGGTTGTAGAATTTGGGCTAGAACTGCATTTTATCAATGTGGAGGTGCTTTTGGGTTTAGAGATCAGCTACAAGATGTTATGTCAATTATATATTTCGATAAGTCTATTACTAAAAATCAAATACTTTATTCAGCTTCATATCAGTTTGAAGAAGGAGATGTTATGCACTGGTGGCACCCATACAGTGAATGTGGTATAAGAACTAAGTTTAGTGATGATTTGTTGTGGCTACCATATGTAGTTTGTGATTATATAGAAAGAACTGGAGATATTTCTATTTTAGATGATGAAGTAAGATATATAAAAGGCGAACCTTTAAAAGATGATATAGATGAATTTTATGGGAAAGTAAAAAAATCTCATAGAAAAGGAACTATATACGAGCATTGTATAAAAGCCATAGAAAAATCATTGAAATTTGGAATACATGATTTGCCTTTAATGGGAAGTGGTGATTGGAATGATGGAATGAGCACCATTGGCAATAAAGGTAATGGAGAAAGTGTTTGGCTTGCATGGTTCATATATTCGGTACTAGATAACTTTAAATATTTATGCAAAGAAAAAGGTGATTTAAATCTATATGAAAAATATGCTGGTGTTATGGAAAAACTTAAAGTGGCTGTAGAAAAAAATGGATGGGATGGAAATTGGTATAAGAGAGCATATTTTGATGACGGGACTCCATTAGGTTCTAGTGAAAATGATGAATGTAGAATTGATTCAATAAGTCAATCTTGGAGTGTAATATCTAAATGTGCAGATACATCAAGAGCAAAGGAAGCTATGAGTAACTTATACAGGTACTTAATAAACAAACAAGAAGGCATAATAATGCTTTTAACTCCATCTTTTGATAAATCAAACTTAGAACCAGGCTATATAAAAGGTTATATTCCAGGCGTTAGAGAAAATGGTGGGCAGTATACTCATGGTGCTATTTGGACTATACTAGCATATTCCGTTTTAAATGAAGGAGAAAAGGCTGTAGAACTTTTCAATATGATAAATCCAATAAATCACAGCAAAGATTTTAGTACTGCTAATAAATATAAAGTCGAACCATATGTGATGTGTGCAGATGTGTACTCTTCATTTCCTCATAATGGAAGAGGAGGATGGACCTATTATACAGGAAGTGCTTCATGGATGTATAAAGTAGCCATAGAGGCAATATTAGGATTTAGACTTAAAGATGGGAAAGGATTTACTATAGAACCTTTAAAAAACATACCTTTTAAAAAATATACGATAACTCATAAAACAGATAAGAGCACATATATAATAAATGTGGAGTACGGTGAAGAAAATGAAATTTACTTAGACGGGAATTTAATAAAAAGTAATTTTATAAGATATGAGGATGGCGAACATAGCTTAATTTATAGAATTAAAAATCAATAAAAAAGGTATGTAAAAAATTAATTAAATGAAGGTGTATTTCAAAGTAGAATTTTATTTTGATAAGACACCTTCATTTTTGTAGTGTTAATAAAAATTAGTTTATATATAATAAAAAACAGAAATAAGAACTATACTAATTTAGATGTTAGAGTACTAGAACCAATACTAGGTATAGAAATATTAGGGCAAATATTAATTTTAGGTTTCTGTCTATCGTTATTTAAAGAAATAGAGCCTTTGATTGTATAGGATTCTTTAGTACCAGTATCACTAAAAATTACGTGCACTTTTATAAAGTAATCATAATTATTACTTTTTCCTACTTTAGTTATTTTAATTATATCGCATTCACTATCAAAGCCCATGTCAACAGCTAATTTTACGTATTTATTTTGAAGTTTTTTAGAAGTGAGTTTATCATATGAATTTTTGGTCATATAAGGTTTGACTCTTGATAAAAATGAGTCTTTAGGATATATGGAATTATGTTGTAATACAATGGGAATTTCATCATTTTTAAAAGAATATATACTGTTTAGAAAGTCCTCAATGACTAGCTGCTGTTTAGTAGGAGTAGGAGTAGATCCAAAAAGAAAAATAGTGGAAAAAATATATAATATAACTATAAAAAATTTGAAATTTTTCAAGTTACCACTCCTTAGCCTTTTAATAATCATTATATCAACTGTGGAGTAATTATCTTCAACAAAATATAAAAATTTACATTATTAACATGAAATTAATCTTTAAAGTAAATAAAAATATCTTAAAATAAGTGTAGAACTTATTTTAAGATATAAAAAAGTATATACTAATCTTCTTTATTTTCAGTAGTAGGTATATCTTCTCCACGATTATAAGTATAATCAAATTCTGCATTAGATATATTATTTGCTACAATAGGGTTAGTAACATTGTCTGGAAGTTCTATATAATCTTTTTTTGAAAAACATTTAGTTTTATTAAGTGGTGCATCCAAATAGTTTCTTAAGTTAGGTGCATAATTTGTTTTTTTATCTTTAGTCATATAATCAACTCCTTATTTATATAAAAATAAAATAATTTATTAGTGGTTTATAATTATTTTGGCTATAAATAAAAAAAAAATACTAAATTAATAAAAAACATTGACCAAAACAAATATCAGGAGTATACTGTTATAAAATCATAAATCTATGAAGAGAAGTAAGTAAACTTAAAAACAAATTTAAAGAGAGTGATAGACGGTGGAATTATCACAATTATGATTAAGTTGAATGGGTCTCTGAGAGCAAAGGCGAAATACATAGTAGTCTTTGACGTGTCCTCACGTTATAGAGGTAGGATATTATTATGTATCTAAGAGTAGAGTAGCTTTTAAAGCTAAAATTAGGTGGTACCGCGTTATTGACGCCCTATAGATTAATTCTATAGGGCTTTTGTTTTTTTATTTAAAATAAAAAATTATATGTAATAAGAATTAATTTTAAAATATATATTGGAGGTATTGATTATGGAAGAAAAAAGAAAAGTTATATTTAGTGGAATTAAACCATCAGGTGATTTAACATTAGGAAACTATTTAGGAGCTATAAAAAATTGGGTTAAACTTCAAGAAGAATATGAGTGCTATTTTTGTGTAGTAGATTTACATGCTATTACAGTTCAACAAAAGCCAGCAGATCTTAGAAAAAGAACTTTAGAAATTTTAGCTATTTATATAGCATCAGGAATTATTCCAGAGAAAAATACTATGTTCATACAATCACATGTACCAGCACACAGTGAATGTTCATGGCTTTTAACTTGTAATAGCTATATGGGTGAGCTTTCAAGAATGACTCAGTATAAAGATAAAGCAAAGAAAAGTGGAGATAGTATAAGTGCAGGTTTATTTAACTATCCAGTGTTAATGGCAGCAGACATACTTTTATATCAAAGCGATGTAGTACCTGTTGGAATAGACCAAGTACAGCACTTAGAACTTGCAAGGGATATTGGAGAGAGATTTAATAAAACCTATAGTCCAACATTTAAAATTCCAGAGGCATATGTTCCAAAAGCAGGTGCTAAAATAATGGATTTACAAAATCCAGAAAAGAAAATGTCAAAATCAGAAGAAAATCCAAATTGCTATATATTAATAATGGACCCACCAGATGTAATTAGAAAGAAAATTTCAAGAGCAGTTACAGATAGTATCGGTGAGGTAAGATATAGTGATGAGCAACCAGGTGTTAAAAATTTAATGACAATATTAGGTGCTATAAAGAATATGACTATGGAAGAAATAGAAGAAAAATATAAAGGTCAAGGATATGCACAATTTAAAAAGGATGTAGGGGAAGCTATAGTAGAAGAATTAGAGCCAGTTCAAACTAAAGTAAAAGAGTTATTAGAAAATAAAAAAGAACTTGAAGAAATTTATACAAAAGGTGCGGAAAAAGCAAGATATGTAGCTAATAAAACCCTTTCAAAAATGAAAAGAAAAATAGGATTTATTCAAATGTAAAAAAACAGCTTTAAAGCTGTTTTTTTATTTTTAATTATCATATTTAAAATCTTTAGATTATAGTGTTTAAAATTTTTTAATGAGCAATTATAAAAATAACATTCAATATTATGAATTAATGATTACTAACAAGCAAATAATAGACAAAGAAAACAAAGAAAGGAGGAAGTTAGTCAAAACTATTAATATTTTATAAAAATGGATAAATTAAAGGAGTAAAAAAGAAAAATTATAAGTATTTATAGGCCTTTGACAACGACTATATAGTGAATGATAAATCGGTAAATTTAGATATATATTTTACTATTTTTATAGTGGAAATTTTTATTATTTTTAGTTTTTTATATTTTTATATGGATAGAAATAGTGTAATAGATTTTATTATGCTTGGAGCCATGTCTTTAGTTATTATTATTTCATATTTAAAAGGTACTATTTGGGGAATGTTGAGTAGTGCTTTTGTTATATTTATTTATGCTACATATTTTATATACACTAATATAACTTTATCAAAAACTATAGAATTAAATGTTTATTTGTGGTTATTTTTTATACCTATAATTTCGTTTACTATAGGAAAAATATCTTACAACATAAATGAGTTACAGGGGTTGGAAAAGGAATTAAAAGAAGAAGTTGATGAGTTGATAACTATAGATAAAGAAACAGGATTAGGTAATAGCAGAGGTTTTTATAATGATTTAGAAAGAGAAATAATTAGGTCGAAAAAATATAATAGACCTTTTGTATTAATGATTATTAAAATAACTTATTATGATGAACTTTTAAGCTATTTTGGAAAAGAAAAAATTAAAAAATTATTTAATATGATAAGTAAATCTATAGTTAAATCAGCAAGGATAGAAGATACGAAGTACATGTTAAATGAAAACACTTTTGCTGTATTATTAATTGAAACTAATCTTAAAGAATCTAATGTAATTAGTGAAAAAATAAGAAAAAATATAGAAAATCTAGATTTAAAATCTAAAAATAAAGATAAAAATATAAATTTGGAAATGAAAATTTCAACAGTAGAATATAAAAATGATATAAAAAATGCCTTTGAATTTAAAGAAATGGCTGATAAGGAATTAGAATATGATGTTTAAGAAATATATATTAATTTTATTAGCATTTTTTATAACTACATGTTCTTTAGGAATAGATACAAAAGCAAAAGAAGATTATTTAAATGTACTAATCGTTTATGATACAAAAGTAGAATTTAGTTATAATAGAAATATTTTAAATTCCATTTCAGAATTGATGGGTGCTTTTAATACAAAAGTTGAAACAGTGGACATAAAAGAATATAAAAAAAATTATCTAGAAAATTATGATTATGTATTTTCAGTAATAATAGATAAAGACGTTAATAATGAAGAATTTATATACGATATAAAGAAATTTGATAAAACAATTTGCTGGATTGGAAATGGAATAGAGAAACTGGTAGAGAATAATGAAAATTATAGTATTAGATTTACACCTAAGACTGTAGACTTAAAAGAAATATATTATTTTGCAAATGGAGAAAAGTATAAAACATTAAAGAAATTTACAATAGATAAATATGGAGAAATAAATATTATAGATAATATCAATGAAGAAATAATAATACATTCTTATTTTAGTGATGGAAAGCAGCAGTATCCGTATGTAGTAAATGAAAAAAATCTTTGGTATATTTCTTTAATACCTAGTGAAAATATTTTATTTTTTATATTTTCAGACATGTTAAATGAAATTTTTAATGTAGAAAATATTAATGAACAAAAGATATTTATAAGAATAGAAGATGTTCATCCTTTTAGGGATATTTATGAGTTAAGAAAAATCGCAGATTATTTATATGATGAAAATGTACCTTTCATAGTGGCACTTATTCCAGCTTATATAGATACTAAAACAGGATATGAAAATTATATAACAGATAAACCAGAGTTTATAAATACTATAAAGTATTTGCAAGATAAAGGTGGCACTATAATACTTCATGGATATAATCATGGAAATTTTAAAGATAAAGAAGGTGGGGAAGACTACGAGTTTTGGAATGGTGTAAAGGATAGTCCAGTAACATGGGATGTAGAAGAATATGTTGCTAAGAATTTAAGTAAAGCAGTTATAGATTGTGTAAAAAATGGTATATATCCATTAGGTTTTGAAGCTCCACATTATGGAATAGATTCAAGAGGATATTCATCTATAAAAAAACATTTTTCAACATATGTTGGTGCATATCAAAGTAGTGATAAACAATTTACAACAACAAGTTATCCTTATATTTTAAGAAATACAAAGAACTTTAATTGTCTTATTCCAGAAAACTTAGGATATATAGACAATGAAGATATTTTATGGAAAGATAAATTAGAAGAAAATTATGACATATTAAATTTGGTTAGAGGACACACTGGAGGGATGTTTTTTCATCCTTATTTAGATATTGAATATTTAAAGGAATCTGTTGAATTTCTAAAAAGTAAAAATGTAAGTTTTTTAGATTTAAAAAAGTATGACAATTGGATTGAGTTTAATGATATAACTATTAAATCAAAAGATGGAAATATATCCGTAGAAAATAGACTTAAAGAAGGTAGGCTTGATGAAGAACACAACAATAAATATGTAGAAAAAATAAATAAAATATTAGCAATAATTGTAGGTATATTTTGTATAATATTTTTCATTATATATTTATATTTTAAAAACATAAATAAGAAAAAATTTTTAAGGTGATCTAATGGAAAATTTAACATTAATAGATTATTTATTTCTTTATTCACTTATATCTATATGGTTAGTACTTTTAATAAATATATTGTTAGCTACAAATGGATATATGTATTACATGAAAATAAATAAGATTAAAATACAACTTATAGAAGATAAAAAGTGTCCTTTTGTTTCTATATTGGTTCCAGCCCATAATGAAGAAAAAGTAATATATAAAACAGTTAGAGCATTATTACTTTTGAATTACCCTAAAGATAAAATGGAACTTATAGTTATAAATGATAATTCTAATGATAATACTGCTGAAGAATTAAAAAAAGCAAAAAAAGAATTTCCAAATTACAATTTTACTATCATAACTACAGATAGTATAACTGGTGGAAAGGGAAAATCTAATGCATTAAATTTAGGTTATAAAAAAACTAAAGGTGAATATATAGCAGTATATGATGCAGATAATACTACAGAAAAAAACGCTCTTAAATATTTAATAACTAGAATACATAATGATAAAACTTTAGGGGCAGTAATAGGAAAATTTAGAACAAGAAATAGAGATAGAAATGTATTGACGAAATTTATAAATATTGAAACTTTGAGTTTTCAATGGATGGCTCAGGCTGGAAGATGGAATCTTTTAAAATTATGTACTATACCTGGTACTAATTTTGTTATAAAAAAATCTATACTAAAAAGGTTAGGTGGGTGGGATGAAAAAGCTATATCTGAAGATACAGAAATAAGTTTTAGAATTTATAAAATAGGTTATAAAATAGCATTTATGCCACTTGCAGTAACTTGGGAACAAGAACCTGAAACAATTAGGGTATGGTTTAAACAAAGAACACGTTGGGCAAAGGGGAATATATATGTACTTAATAAATATCTTATAAAAATATTTAAGGAAAAGCCATCAAAGATTTTATTTGATGTAATGTATTTCTTTTTAGTGTATTTTTTATTTTTATCGTCAGTACTTATATCTGATGGAATATTTATACTAAGTATATTTACAAACTTAAAAACAAGTATAAATGGAAATCTTAATATATTATGGATATTAGCTTATATACTTTTTATTTTAGAAGTTGCTATAACACTAACAATGGAAAAAGGTCAAGGGACATTCAAAAATGTAATTTTAATACCGATAATGTATTTTACATATTGTCAGATGTGGTTAATAGTGGCAGTTAATAGCTTTATTCAATACATAAAAGATATAGTTTTAAAAAGGGAGGTTAAATGGTACAAAACAGAAAGGTTTTAATATATTTATGTTAATTATGAAATTGATTTGAAAAATTAAATCTATAAAGGAGGGATAATGTGAAAAAAATTGTTACATTGTTTATTACGATTTCTATTATATTTTCCCATATAGCTTTTGCTCAAGATTTCAATGAGGAAATTATAGGTAAAAATTTTCATTTTACTCAGGAAATAAAAAATATAGGAGTAAATTCAACGGAAAGTGTTTTTTTTACTGTTGATAAAAAATGGGAAATTCAAGATGGATATTTAAACTTGATTTTAAGTAAAAGTGAACTTATAAATGAAGATGAATCAACATTAACTATAGTGGTAAACAAAACTCCTATATATTCAACAAAACTAAATGAAACAAAAGATTATAAAGAAACTATAAGAATACCAATACCTAAAGAAAACATAATACAAGGTTTTAATGAAATACAAATAAAAACATATAAAAGAATAAGTGAAAAACCTTGTGAGGATGATATTAACTCAGCAAATTGGATAGTATTTCATGAAGATTCTTTTATACATTTAGATTTTAAAGAACTAAAAGATTATAATTCCTTGCAAGATTTTCCATATCCATACATAAAAGAAAGTGATATAAAATCAAGTGTTAATATTATTATTCCAGATGATTTTACAGAAGGTGAAATAACTTCATCAATGATTATTTCAGGGTATATTGGAAGGTTGTCACAATTTAAAGAGTTTACCTGTAATTTATTAAAAACATCAAACATTAATGAGGTGAAAAATAATAATTTAATATATATAGGTTCTTTAAATAGTGCGCCTAAAGAAATATCAGAACTTTTGACAGAAAAAGAAAAAAACAATTTATCTAAAGAGGCAATTTTAAAAGAGGTTAATTCACCTTATGAGCATACTAAAAAGCTTCTTTTAATTGTAAGTGAAAATGATGAAATGCTTAAAAAAGCTACTAAATTTATTTTAAATGGAATGTTAGTAGAGAATACTAAAGAACAAGTTGTAGTTATAAATGAGAGTACTAAAGTTTTAGATTTAAATAAGAAAAAAAATACTGATATTTCATTAAAAGATTTAGGATATGATCATATATTATTAGAAGGACCATTTGCTAAAGAAACTAAATTCTCACTATCAATACCTAAAAATAGAACTATAGAAAAGGATTCAAATGTAATTTTAAAGTTTAAATATGCTAAAAATTTAGATTTTGATAGGTCTTTGATAACTATATATGTTAATGAAATACCTATAGGAAGTCATAAAATGTATATGGATAAAGCAGATGATGACGAACTTAAAGTTACTATACCAGAAAGTCTTAGAAATACAAATTCATATGATATTAAAGTGAAATTTAATTTAGAAGTTAAAGATTTAATCTGTGATACTACTGGAAAGGATACACCATGGGCATATATATCTAATGAATCCTGTGTGCATTTACCTTATAAAGATAGTAAAAAGTTAATATTTGAAAATTATCCATACCCATTTGTAAGAGAGGGAAATTTTGATGATGTTATAGTAGTAATACCAGATAATATAAATGATGAAAATATGAAAAGTTTATCATCTATTGTTGCATACATAGGGCAGGATTTAGAAAGCAATAATGGTAATATTAATGTAATTAAATCCTCTAATTTTAAAGGAGATTATAAAAATAAAAATTTAATATATTTAGGAACTCCCAATGATAATATAGCTATAAAAGAAATAAATGAGAAATTAAACATTAAATTTAATGAAAGTTTTACTGCTTTTGAATCTAATGATAAAATTCAATTTACTGAAAATTATGGGAAGAATATAAGTGCTATACAACTTATAAAGTCACCATATAACAAAGATAAAGCAATAATGGTTGTAACATCTCCAAATAATGAAAGTCTAAGCTATAGTGAAAAGTATTTGACTAATAATAATTTATTGAAAAAGCTTAAAGGAGACGGGGCAACAATAGATAAAGATGGAAAAATTCAGAATGAGTATTATCAAGATGTAGATAAAAATATAGAAGATAATTCTTTTGAAAAATTTAAAATTGATAAAAATACAAAGATATTAGCTATATTTTTTACTTTTATATTACTTATGGTATTAGGAACTGCTGTATTTACATATAAGAAATATAAGAATTAAAAAGAGGTGAAATATGTATTAAAAAGAATTTTATAAGTAGCATTTTAGTTGTAATTATCATAAGTTTGATGTTCATAATTATTAAAATATTTATTTTTAATAATTCAGTAATGCCAAAAGAGCCATTAAATATTACAAAGGAGAAAATAAAAAGTGGAAATTTATCTGTTGATTATGAAATAGATAAAGTTTTAGAGGATGTTGAAATTTTAAAATTAAATACTGTGAATGTACCTGTGATTATAAATATAAAAACATTAACAGATAGTGATATGAGCATAGACAAAAATAGCATGGAGAAGGCTAAAAAAATTATTAAAAAATTAAAGAAAAAAAATATAAACGTAATATTAGAAGCTTACCCATGGATTAATGATGGAAAAGATTATGAAACAGAGTGGAATCCCAATAACATAGATTTGTTTTTTTATAATTGGGAACATAAAGTACTTTTGCCTTTAATTGAAGAAATAGCAAACCCATATAAAGTTTTTGCGTTAAATACTGCTTCAAATTTTTCTCAAATGGAAAAGTATGAAGAGAAGTGGTGTTACCTTATACAAAATATTAAAAGCAAATATAAAGGGCTTACGACATATAGAACTAGTTGGTGGTATACAGCAAGTTGGGATAAAGTTAGTGAGGAAAAATATAGAGATAAGCTTGAAAATAGAGTATTTAATAATGTGGATTTTATAAGTATAGCAGCATATTTTGAGCTTAGTAATAAAAATATAAATTCAAAGGATGAACTAGTAAAATATATAGAGGAAACAAAGGCACATAATAGAAATCAAAATATAAAAAAAGAAATATATAATTTTTATAAAATGTGGGAAAAACCAATATTTTTTGGTGAACTAGGATTCCCTAAACTAGAAGGAGCATCTAAAGAACCATGGAACGTACAAGTTTCTAAAAAATTAAATACTCAAGAACAGGTAGTGGGTTTTTTAGCTTATAAAGAAGTTTTTGAGGATGAACCATGGCAGTTAGGATTTTCTATATTTGCTATAGGTAAAGATGATAATACAAAAGTATATTATCCATCTAGGGAAACAAAAAAAGTAATTAAAGATTGGTATAAAAAGAGAAACTAAAAATAAAACTATATAATTTAAAATCTGTTAGTGTGAATTTTCCATTAAGCTTGTATTCTTATAATAATTGGGTTAAATTTTAAAAGTATAATTTTAATTTAGCCCAATTAAAATTTATGGTATATCAATGTTTATAAAAGTAGATTTTAGCAACTGTATGTTGAATTTTGACAACTAAATTGCTATAATTGAAGTTGCAATTTGATTAAATGGAGGTCATAAAATGACTACTAGAATAGCAATTTTAGGTGGGCCAAGATGTGGAAAAACTACACTCATGCAACATTTATATGTTGAAATGAAAATTTTAGGTATGAATGTAGGATGTGCAGCAGAATATAGTACTGATTATCTAAGAGAAAAGGGAATGATAGAGACTATTTCCGAGCAATATGGAATATATCTTGGACAAGCTAAATTAGAAGAAGAATTAGAAATATTTGATTATGCAATAACAGATTATGCTACTTTTGTACCATATGTATATGCTAGATTTATGCTAGGAGAAAGAAAACGTACTGTTAAAGAAATAGAAATATTAAAGGACCTTTATGGGTTAGCTATAAGAGACATTTCTAAATATGATTACATATTTTATGTTGGAAGAGAATTTGGATATGAAAAAGATGGTGTAAGATGGCAAGATGAAGAAACAGCTCAAAAGGTTGATGAAGCTATAAAAACCTTCTTAGACGTAGAATCTGTTCCTTATATAGAATTAACAGGTTGTACAAAAGATAGGGCTAAAACCATATTAAGTATAATGGACATAAAGTCACAAGAAGCAAATGAAAATTAATTTAATTTGAATAAATTTGATAGGGCATTCATGTCCTATTTTTTTGTGTATAAGAAAACAATTTTAAAATTTTTTAATATTAATCATTTATATGTATAGGGAAACAAGCTCCAATTTAAATTTATTCAAGAACCTTAAAATATTTTTATACAAGATACAGTGTTGAATTCTAGGTGATTCTGAGCATGTCTCACTATTTTAGGTATCCAAGTTTTCGAATGGATAATTTTAAAAGTTAACTTGGAACCCTATACATTATTTAAAATAAATTTACATGGAAAAATTAATTATATATAATTTAATTGTAACAATAGATTTAATATTCAAATTTTAAATGTAAAATAAATGTAAAAAATAAATTTAGGAGAAGAAATTTATGATAAAAATATTATTTTTAGAGGATGAGCCGACTATTTCAGATGTTACTACAGAATATATGAAAATGCAGAACTATGAAGTATTTCAAGTAGAGAATGGAGAAGAAGCTATAGAATTAATAAAAAAAGTAAATTTTGATTTAGCTATATTAGATATTATGGTGCCTAAAGTTACTGGTATTGAAGTACTTGAATATATTAAATTGAATAGACCACAAATGGCTACAATAATGTTAACTGCTTTAGGCGATGAACAAACTCAGCTGAAAGCATTTAATTTACTTGCTGATGATTTTGTAGTAAAACCATTTTCACCATTATTATTATTAAAAAGAATTGAAGCAATCCTAAGAAGAGTTATTAAAAATGATAATTTAAAAATAGCAGAAAAAGGTATTTCAATACATGATGAATCATATCAGGCTTTTTATAATCAAAAGTCTTTAAATTTAACGTTAACAGAATTTCTATTACTTCAAATTTTGATAAAGGAACCCAATAGAGTTTTCACTCGAGACATATTAATTTCAAGGATTTTCAATGAGGATTACTATACCAATGATAGAACTATTGATGCACATGTAAAAAACCTTCGAAAGAAATTGCCTAAAAATTATATAAAAACTGTTACTGGAGTTGGATATCAGTTTAATATGGAGGAAGCTTAGTGAATTTATATAAAAAAACATTGGTATATGGAAGTATTATATCAACTACAGTAGTTGGTTTAATGTTAATATATTTTATATTTATGATACCTTCATTATATGTAGATTATATGGAAAAAGAAAATTTTCAATCAATAAAGAAAATACAAAGTGAATATGTAAAAACGGGAAATTATAGAGAAATCCAGACTAAAAATCCTACAGGAACAGTTACATTTAAGATTCCTAAGGAAGGAAATTTAATATATTTGGCAAACAAATTAGGTACAATAAAAATTGATATTAAAGATGAGGAATTAGTATTAGTTTTTAATAAGATAAGAGATGTATTTTTAGAAAAGGATAGCGAAGTTATAAAAGAAAAAAAACAAGAAATAAAAGAAATGATTTCAAATTTTAAATTTTTAAAAAATAATCCTCCTATAAATTTAGAGTTTTTGCAGAATGATAATTTAAATGTTTTTAAAGAAATATCATCTAAATTAACTGTTGTAGGTGATAATACAATTATATTTGAATCTAATTCTACAGATGGATTGAATTTTTATACTACATATATAGCTACAACTTTAAATGACGAAGAAATTATACTTTCAATATTACCGGTTATGACACCAGAAATAGGAGAAATCAAATCAATAATTTATCAAAGTTTACCTATGATTATTTCAACAGCTATTTTGTTAATTTTAATTTCAACAGTGTTTTTTTCAAGAAAAATAGTTATACCAATTGAAAAATTAGCATATCATGCAGATTATATGAGAGGAAATGAAAAGCTTTATGTAGAACCAATTGAAGTTAAGGGTAGTGATGAAATTGCAGTTTTAGCTTCAAGTCTTAATGAACTATATAAAAAGCTAAATGAAACATTTAAAGAGCTTGAAAATAAGAATAAATCTTTATATGAACAAAATAAAAGACAAGAAGTATTTTTAAGGGCTTCTTCACATCAATTAAAAACTCCTGTAGCAGCATCATTACTTTTGGTAGATGGGATGATAAATGAAATAGGGAAATATAAAGATACAAAAACATATTTACCAAATGTAAAACACCAACTTTTATCTATGAGAAAAATAATAGATGAAATTTTATATCTTAATTATAATTATGAAGGTATGGAAAAGGAAAATTTAGATGCTTTAGACATAGTAAGTGAGATATTATTTGCCTATGAAATACAAATAAAAGCAAAAAAGATTCAAGTGGAAAAAAGGTTGAAATCTAAGATGTTAAACACTAATACAGAGCTTTTGTATAAAATAATAGATAATTTAATTAATAATGGAATAAATTATACTGAATCTATGGGAAATATAAGAATAGAAATTACTGAAGATAAATTAGTGGTTACAAATTATGGCGTTAATATTAATAAAGAAATTTTACCTAATATATTTGAACCATTTGTTTCTGGTGAAAATGGAATTGGTGGACATGGGTTAGGTCTATATATTGTTTCTTATTATTCAAAGATACTAGGTTATAATATTACTATTATTAACATTAAGAATGGTGTTGAAGCAACATTACTTTGGTAAAGTTACTTCATTTAATTATCAAAGGATATGCATAAAAGCTTCATATGAATTTCATATGAAGCTTTTATAATTAAGATATAGAAAGCAAGTAATTGGGGGGAATAAAATGATTACTATAAATAATTTAGAGGTTAAATATGGAGAACAAGTTGCTCTTCAAGTTAAAACACCAATAACTTTTGAAGAAGGTGACAGAATAGGTATAATAGGTTCTAATGGAGCTGGAAAGAGCACATTGGTAAAAGCTATTTTAGGATTAATAAATTATAAAGGAAATATTCGAACAAAGTTAAAACTAACAGAAATATCAGCACATTTACAAGAAAATAATTATCCATCAACTATGGCGGTTAAATACGTTATTGAAGGTATTTTAGGGATAAAGATTAAAAATAACCATCAACTTAATGATTTAATTTCTTTTTTTGACTTTGAAAATTGTTTAAATAAAAAGTTTAGTGAATTGTCTGGAGGACAAAAACAAAGACTTACAATAATACTTGTTTTAATGCAAAATAATCAATTAGTATTTTTTGATGAGGTTACTTCAGGGTTAGATTTTGAAACACGTCAAAATTTAATGAATAAAATTATTCAGTGGTACGATGATAAAAAATCAACCATATGTATAGTCTCACATTATTATGAAGAATTAGATCAGCTAGCAAACAAAATTTTAATTCTAGATAAAGGAAAAGTTGTAGATTTTGGATATAAGGAAACATTATTTGAAAAATATTGTGGTAAGGCCATAATAACTATAGAAAATAATATACAAAATGAGAAGTTAGCAGAAAAATTTAAAAAAATATTATCGCCAGAACATTTAATTGCAATTCCATGTTACACAAAGGAAATGGAACTTGAGATAGCAAATAGACTAATAAACAAAAATGTAAACTTCAAAAGAAGTAATAATGATATAGAAATAATGTCTATTAATGCAAAGGCAAACTATGATGGAGGTAATAAGAATGAATGTGAAGTTGTTTAATATAAATTTAATTAAATATGAGATAAGAAATCTTATTGGAAATATATTTACAATTATTTTTGGATTAGTGTTTCCTATAGTAATGTCTATATTAATGAGTAATTTAATTGGTGGAAAGGTTCCAGGAAATATGAGGCAGCAGGTTGTTACTAATATATTTATTACATCTAGTATGATAATTCCATTAGCTACCGTACTTGTAGGATATTCAGCTATTTTTTCAAATGAACTTGAAAAAAACATTCCGTTAAGATTTAAGTTGTTTGGATATAGTGAAAACTCATTAATTATTTCAAAAATATTTGCAAATCTATTTTTTATAACTGGTGGTTTGATTTTTTATACATTAGTAAATTTTCTAGTATTAGATATTTTAGTGCCAACAGTTAAGAGTGCTATTATATTGATAATAGCATTGTATCTGCTATCTATAATATTGTTTATACTTGCACATGGAATAGCTTTAATATTTAAGAAGTTTGGAATAACTTATGCAATAACCATGACAATATATTTTGGAATTATGATTTTAAGTGGATTATTTGGAATTCAAGCAAAGGAATTTCCGCCGGTTCTTAGAAGAGTGGCATATACTCTTCCAACTACTTATATAGGAAATGAATTCATTGATTTTTGGAATGGCGGTGTTTATAATTTTGTACCTTTTATACAATCATTAATTTTCTTTGGATCAGTATCCGGAATAGTATTGTTTTTCGCAGTGGCTTATAACAGCAGAAAAATAAAATAGTACTTATATATTTAATGGAAAGATTTGAAAATCAAATCTTTTCGTCAACTTTTTTGTATCAGTTAAGAAAATGGTGATTATAATTTTAACCTGTTGTTTAGTTTGGAACTTTATAGTGAATTAAGATTAAGTGTTGTGTTTTGACAACACTTTTTTTGTAGGAAAATCATATATTTACATTTAGGATAAGTGGTAGCTTTTATTTGTATTATGCATTTTCATATGATATTATAAAAAGTAGTCTAAATTTAAGTTGTTATAAAAATAGAAACTATTTTGCCTTTGGTATTTTGGTTGTTGATTACATATTAAAAATATTAAAAAGGTATATATATTTTATATGCCTAAAAACTATATATTTAGGGAAAAATACACTTATATGGTTTTAAGATTTATATTAAAGATATAAATATAGTATATAAATGTTACTTTATAAAGAAGTAAAATTAATTTTTTTCATTTCAATGAGTAGTTTAGGTATGTTAAATTGAGTGGATAGTTTTTTATAGATCTTATTTATAAATTAATAAAGGAGCGGATAATTTTGAGTGAGTATATTAATGAAATAAAGAAAAGAAGAACTTTTGCTATAATCTCTCACCCTGATGCTGGTAAAACAACACTTACAGAAAAATTACTTTTATATGGTGGAGCTATAAGAATGGCTGGTTCTGTTAAAGCTAGAAAAGCTTCTAAACATGCGGTTTCAGATTGGATGGAAATAGAAAAGAAAAGAGGAATTTCTGTTACATCATCAGTAATGCAATTTGGATATAATGGATTCTGTATAAATATATTAGATACGCCAGGTCACCAAGATTTTAGTGAAGATACATATAGAACTCTTATGGCAGCGGATAGTGCAGTTATGGTACTGGACGGAGCTAAAGGTGTAGAGGCACAAACAAGAAAATTATTTCATGTTTGTAGTATAAGGGAAATTCCTATATTTACATTTGTAAACAAAATGGATAGAGAAACAAGAGATCCTTTTGAACTAATGGAAGAGCTGGAAACAGAGCTTGGAATAAAGTCTTATCCAGTTAACTGGCCAATAGGGGTTGGAATGCATTTTAAAGGGGTTTACGATAGAGAAAAGAATGAAATAGAAATATTTAATGAAGGCGATCATGGTCAAAAAGAAATTACAGGTACAAGAATATCTTTAGATGAGACAGAAAAAGTTATAGAAATTATAGGAGAAGACCTATATGAAAAACTATTGGAAGATATAGAACTTTTAGATGTAGCTGGAGAAGATTTTGACTATGAAAAAGTTAAAATAGGAGAATTAACACCAGTATTCTTTGGTAGTGCTTTGACTAATTTTGGTGTTGAACCATTCTTAGAACATTTCTTAGAGTTAACAAGTACACCACTTGGTAGAAATTCTGATAAAGGAGTTATTGACCCACTATCAGAGGATTTTTCAGCTTTTGTATTTAAGATACAAGCAAATATGAACAAGGCACATAGAGATAGAATTGCGTTTATGAGGATTTGTTCAGGAAAATTTGAAAAAGGCATGGAAATATTCCACGTTCAAGGAAAATCTAAAATGAAACTTGCACAACCTCAACAATTTTTAGCTCAAGATAGAGAAATTGTTGACAGTGCATATGCTGGAGATATAATAGGTGTATTTGATCCAGGCATATTTAGCATAGGAGATACATTATGTACCCCTAAAAACAAAATTAAATTTGAAGGAATCCCGACTTTTGCACCGGAACATTTTGCAAGAGTTAGAACTGTAGATACTATGAAAAGAAAACAGTTTATAAAAGGAATAACTCAGATTTCACAAGAGGGAGCTATTCAAGTATTTAAAGAATTACATATTGGTACAGAACAAATCATAGTTGGTGTTGTAGGAGTATTACAATTTGAAGTTTTAGAATTTAGGTTAAAAAATGAATATAATGTAGATATAAAAATGGAAATGCTTCCATATAGAAATATTAGATGGATAGAAAAATCAGAAGTTCCAGCTGAAGATTTAAGTGTAACAAGTGACACTAAAGTAGTAAAAGATTTTAAAGATAGGGATCTTTTAATATTCCAAAATGATTGGGGAATTAGTTGGGCTTTAGATCATAATAAAGGTTTAGTATTATCAGGAATAGCTAAAAATGAATAAACAAAGCCTAGAAATGGATATATAATCTGTTTCTAGGTTTTTTGTTTAGAAATTGTATTGCAAAACACTTTATATTGTAGTACTATAATTTATGGAAATATAAATAAAAAGTAAATTGTAACGATACAATAAATAGGAGTGATAAGAGATGGGGAATAAATTAGAAACTAAGGTTACATCTAAAACTAATGTTAATTCAATTGTACAAGTTGGAATGATGGCTGCCATAGTCTATGTAGCAACTAGTTTAATACACGTGCCTTCTGCATTTGGGGAAGGGGTACTGCATTTAGGCGATAGTGCTGTGTATTTAGCTGCAATATTATTAGGAAAAAGAAAAGGAGCATTAGCAGGTGGAATAGGTATGTGTTTGTTTGACTTACTTTCTCCATATGTAGTTTGGGCACCGTTTACTTTTGTTATAAAAGGAGCAATGGCTTATATAGCGGCTACACTGGCTTATAGAAAAGGTTACGAGGGGAAAAATTTCATAAATAATTTATTTGCGTTTATTGTAGCTGGAATAGTAATGATAATTGGATATTTTTTTGCAGGATGGATACTATATGATTTACCAAATGCAATAGCATCTATTGCAAATAATGTACTTCAAGTTTCAGCAGGAATGGTTATAGCGTTGCCTTTAAGCACAATGATAAAAAAACGTTTAAGATTTTAGTTAAATATAAATCTTATTAATCCATATTTTATCTTAAAAACTTTAAAAATTTTTTATTATATGAAAAAATTTAAATGACATGAAAATGTAATGGATATGTCAAAAGATTGACACATAAAGGTATTAAAATATAACTGTAATTTAAAATTTGTTCAAGCATATTTAAAAGATAAGTCCCCCTTATAGTTTAATTAGTGCTGAACTTAACACATAAAATATATGTTAAAATTTTAAACATCACACATCCCGAAAAAAGGTAGACCTAAAGCTACCTTTTTTTTATTTTATATTTCTATATAAAATAAAAAGAGAGCATAAGCTCTCTTTAATTTCAACTTTATTATCTATTGAAGTTGTTTCTGTTGTTTTTTCTAGCTTTTCTGCACTCTGGGCATCTTACAGGATCATTTTCGAATCCTTTTTCTTTGTAGAAAGCTTGCTCTCCTTCAGTAAATATAAATTCGTTTCCACAATCTTTGCAAGTAATAGTCTTATCAGCCATTGTACTTACCTCCTTTAAATCTAAGGACTAATTAAACATGGGATTATCTTATTTCCTTGATTAAAGGAGTTACTGGATAAAAGCCTTGTTAATTAATCTTTTTTTTATATATCGAGTTTTAAACTCTAAGAATATTATAACATAATTAATAGATTATACAATAGAAATTAGAAAAAAATTATTAAATTTTTAGCCATAAAAGCGACTATTTTTAATAAATTATTTAAGGGCAAAAATGTTAAAAATAGTTAAAAAATAAAAAAGTTTGTTGTTTAAGTCAATTTAATAAAGCTATTGCATAAAATATAACTAACATAGATTAATTGTAAAAATTTATGTTATAAATGTATATATTAAATCAATTTATTTATATCTTTTATTAAAAAGAGGTTAAGGTAAACATTTAAAATATACCTTTATTGATTTAAAATTTTAGTTTAGAATAAAATAAAATTAAAGAAAACTCTTAATAAATTTTAACTATCAGATAATTATAGGGAAACAAGCTCGAATTTAAATTTATTCAATAACTTTAAAATATTTTCATACAAAATGTAGTGTTGAATTCTAAGCGATTCAGAGCATGTCTCACTATTTGGGGTATCCAAGTTTTGGAATGGATAATTTTAAAAGTCAAATTGGAACCCTATATCATTTCATTAAATAAAATTATAGAGTTTTTTTTATAACTTATCTAAATAAGGAATGATTATATGGATGTAAGAAAGGTAAAAACTTTGCTCAAAAAAGAAGAAGGAACTAAGCTAGATTTTAAAAGAGAAATAGACATATATAGTGAAAGTGGCAAGAAAGAGTTAGCAAAAGATGTATGTGCTATTGCAAATTCAAGAGGTGGAAGAGGATATATCATTATAGGAGTAGAAGATAAAAGTAAAGATATAGTAGGGGTCTATGACGAAAGATTGGTTGAAGAAAAAATTCAGCAAATTATAAGTTCTAGATGTGAACCGCCTATTCCGGTATCATTAGAATTTGTAAATTATAAAGGTAAGAGATTAGGTGTAATAATTATATATACTAGTGAACAACGACCATATCAAATAAGGGAAAACGGAGCTTTTTATGTAAGACGGGGCTCTACTACAGACACAATGAGAAGAGATGAAATAATATCTATGTTTAGTAGTTCTTTAAGTTTTAATATTGAAATAACACCATTAATTAATAGTTCCACTAAATCATTGATGACACCAAGAATATATCGGTATTTTAAATTGAAAGGTTTTGAATTCAATACATCAAACCTAGAAGAACTTATGGAGGATGCAGGTATAATTTATACAAATAAAGATAGTGGAAGAAAACTTTTAACACTAGGGGGCGCTTTAATTTTTTCTAATATACCAAGTATCTATGTACCTCAGAATATGATAAAAATAATAAATAAATTAGGAAATAAAAAAAATGAAGTAATTATTATAGAAGGAAATTTATTGAATATGATAAACAAATCAGAAGAGATCCTTTTGAAAATACTACCGAAAGAATATCCTAAAAAAACGGTTATTGAAGCAGTTAATAACGCAATAATTTATAGAGATTATAGTATATATAATAAGTTTATAGAGGTAATATTAAGTGGGAAAAGTGTAGTCATTTCAAGTCCAGGATGTTTACTTAAAACTTTTGATAGTGGAAAAGTTTTATATGGCAAAAGAAATATGTGGCTTTATGAAAAAATAATAACGTTAGATGATAGAGGTAGATTTTTAAAAAGAACATCTGGGTTTGCTATAATAAAAAAATCTTTTAGAAAAAAAGGAAAAGTCCATTTTATAAATGATGAAGAAAAAAATCTGTTTAAGGTAGTATTGCCAGGAGTAAGAAATTTTACAAATAATTTATTGTTTAAAAATTCTGAATAATATATAATAAGAGTAACAAAAATTAAATTATTATAAAATATATAGATGAACAAATAGGATTTAATCAATTCAAAGGTTTGGTAGATGAACTATATTAAATAGGCATAATTTATAGGCACAATAAAATCAAATAATAAGTCTGGAGGCGTTTATGATGATTAATGTATTCTGTAACGAAAAAGGTTCAGGTAAAACAAAGGCTCTAGTTAACTTAGCAAATGAGAAAGCTTGTAAAGCAAAAGGTAACATTGTGTATATAGATGATGATAATAAAATGCTTTTTCAACTGGATAGAAATATAAGATTTGTATGTGCAGAAGATTTTAAATTGAAAACTGCAAAAGAAATTGAAGGTTTCTTATGTGGTATAGTTTCACAGGACTATGACGTTGAATATGTTATGGTGGATGGTATAATGAAAAAGGTTGATATAGAAGATATGCCAAAATTATTTGATAAAATAAAATATTTAGTTGACAATCATAATATAAAATTTTATATAAATATAAGTGGTAATAGCGAAGAATTGCCAAAAGAAATACAAAAATATGTTGTTGAAAAACAATAAAATTAAAAAAAGTCTTGCAATTAATAAAACAAAGTGATATCATAACATTTAAATCAATAAAATTTTAAAGGCAATGAAAGAAAAAAGTAATTATGAAAATCATACAGAGAGCTGATGGTTAGTGCAAATCAGTTGATGGAAATAGTGAAATACATTCTGGAGCTTTAGGCTGAAATAATAGTAGGCTGTTACGGTTATCCTTACGTTATAAGGAAAGAGAGGATTTTCTTTTAAATTTTAAAAGAAAATTAATTTGGGTGGTACCACGGAAAATTTCGTCCCTAGTTTTTTAAAAACTAGGGACTTTTTATATTTTGTAGAAAAATATATGTTATGCAAAGAATTAATGTATTTTAAACAAATTATATGATAAAACATGGAGGAATTTTTATGACAAACAATGTATTTGATGTTCTTAAAGAACGTGGATTTTTAAAGCAATTAACTCATGAAGATGAAATGAGAGAAATATTAGGAAAAGAAAAAGTAACTTTTTATATAGGATTTGACCCAACAGCAGATAGCTTACATGTAGGTCACTTTATAGCAATGATGTTTATGGCTCATATGCAAAGAGCTGGACATAGACCAATAGCTCTTGTTGGTGGTGGAACTGCAATGATAGGTGATCCATCTGGTAGAACAGATATGAGAAAAATGCTTACAAGAGAAGATATAGATAGAAATGTTGCTGGAATAAAGAAACAATTATCTAGATTAATAGATTTTAGTGATGGAAAGGCTATATTAGAGAATAATGCTGATTGGCTATTAGACCTTAATTATGTAGAATTTATAAGAGACATAGGAGTTCATTTTTCAGTAAATAGAATGTTAACTGCTGAATGTTTTAAACAAAGAATGGAAAAAGGATTATCATTCTTTGAATTTAACTACATGTTAATGCAAGGTTATGATTTCTTAGTTTTAAATAAAAAGCATAATTGTACAATGGAGCTTGGTGGAGATGACCAATGGTCAAACATATTAGCTGGTATGGATCTTATAAGAAGAAAAGAAGGAAAACCAGCATATGGAATGACTTGTTCATTATTAACAAATAGCGAAGGTAATAAAATGGGTAAAACAGCTAATGGAGCACTTTGGTTAGATCCAGAAAGAGTTTCACCATTTGACTTTTACCAATATTGGAGAAATATTGCAGATGCTGATGTTGAAAAATGTTTATCATTATTAACATTCTTACCAATGGATGAGGTTAAAAGATTAAGTTCATTAGAAGGTGCAGAAATAAATAAAGCTAAGACAATACTTGCATATGAAGTTACAAAACTTATACATGGTGAAGAAGAAGCTGAAAAAGCTAAGGTAGCTGCAGAAGCTTTATTTAGTGGCGGTGTTGACATGTCCAATGTTCCAACAGTTACAATAACATCAGATATGGAAGAAAACGGAATATTGGATATATTAGTATATACAAAAATTGTTCCGTCAAAAGCTGAAGGAAGAAGACTTATACAACAAGGTGGATTAACAATAAATGAAACTAAAATAGATGATGTAAATGCTAAGTTTTCTAAAAACTTTATTAAAGAAGATGGATATGCATTAATAAAAAGAGGAAAGAAAAAATTCTATAAATTAGAAATAGCTTAATATAAAGGCTTAATTTTAAAATATTGTTGTTAATTGAGATGATATAGGAAACATTTTATAAAGGTGTATAGTGGAAGGTTTAAGAAAAAGACAAATTCTTCTTTTCTTTAATTATCCATTAATACAATTTCTTTATTTGAAACGAAGATGACTATTCTTTTTAATAAACTTCTATGTTAAAAAGGAATGGTCATTTTTATTTATAAACATAAAAAATAATTAAAGGAGTGTGTTAAAAGTGGATAATTTTATTGTATATCAAAGTAAGGGCAAACAATTAAGTATAATGTTCTTAGCCATTGTTATGTTGGTCATAGGAGCCTTTTTATTGTTTTTTGGAATAACAGCAGAAGAATCAGTTAATTGGTTATGTTTAATTATTGGAATTGTAAGTGTGGTTTTTTTTGGTTATTGTTTATTTTTTATTTTAAAGGAGTTATTTGTTGGTAAAGAAATTGTAGTGGTTAATAAAGAGGGGTTTTACGATCGTTCATCAGCGTTATCTAAGAAAAATGAACTTATAAAATGGGAAGCGGTAGAGTCAATTAAAATTGTTTCAGTGACAGGACAACAGTTTGTTTCTATTTACTTGATAGATTCAGATGTATATTTAAAGTCTATTTCTGGTTTAAGAAAAAAAGCAGTACAAGCTAATTTAAAATTAGGTACAGGACATATTAATATAAATATGCAAAGTGCAAAAAATGTTTCAATTGAAGAATTATATGATGTTATGAATGAATTTTGTTTAACTTATAGTAAAAAAGCCTAATAGGCTTTTTTTTATTATTGTTTTAACATGTTGAGGGCGTGATAATGCCCGAAACTAAAAACCGCCCGCTATGCGGGTGAGATTAAGTTCTTAAGAAAAGAGCATCATACTTTTGTTATAATAGTGATTGTTCAAGCCACTAAGATAACAGAAAGGAATGATGCTCCATGGCACAAAGTTTAGCACATACAAAGTGGATGTGCAAGTATCATATAGTATTCACACCAAAATACAGAAGAAAGATAATATATTATAAGTTAAGAGAAGATATAAAGGAAATAATAAAAGATTTATGTAAATGGAAGGGCATAGAAATATTAGAAGGACACATGATGCCAGATCATATACATATCTTAGTATCAATTCCACCAAAGATAAGTGTATCAAGTTTTATGGGATATCTTAAAGGGAAAAGTGCAATGATGATATTTGATAGACATTCAAGTTTAAAATATAAATTTGGGAATAGGCACTTTTGGGCAGATGGATATTATGTGAGTACTGTAGGTTTAAATGAAAAAACAATAGCAAAATATATAAGAGAACAAGAAAAATATGATCAAATGATGGATAAGATTACAACAAAAGAATTAGAGAACCCTTTTAAGGGTATAGTTAAGTAATCAGTCCACAATGGCTTGAATGAAATGAAAGCTAACACCATTTAGGTGTTGGAAGTAATACGCCCTTATAGGGCTTGAGCAAGCCACCCGTTTTACGGGTGGTTATGACTGGATTTTTACAATGGAAAAGTATTACAAAGGAATTTTTTTTATTAAAAATATAATTTAATTGCATAGTAAACGATAATATTATATAAGTAAGTATTTAAAAAAGAAGTTTTTTAGTTTAAGTATTTTATAAAATTATATCTAATAAATTTTAAATAGATTGGGGGAGAAAGTATGTCTGGAACAGGAGTTTGGAGAATAGAAGCATTGCAAAATGCATCAACTCAAGTTAATAGAAATAAGAGTACTTTTAGAAAAGGAGAAACTTTTACAGCTAGAATCCTTAATATAAATAAAGAAAGTGGAGAAGTAATTGTAAGATTATTAGATGGAAGACAGTTTCCCGCTAGGATAGATAATAAGATAGAAAATAGTTTAATAGACAATTATTTATTAAAATTTATAGTAGATGATTTTAAGGAAAACAAATTAATACTAAGTTTAAACAGTGTCATTGAAAATATACATGATAAGAACATAGATAGGTCTGAAAAAGAAGTATTATTTAAAATAATAAACAATTTAGGATTAAACATTTCAAAAGGTGATGAAAATTTAATTAAAGAAATGCTTAAATTTAATATACCTTTGACACAAGAGAATTTAGATGAAGTCAAAAATTTATTAGATTTCAAGAATAAAATTGTTGAAAATCCTCAAGAAGAAGATAGATTCATTGATAAGTATTTAGGAGCAAAAAATATATCAGTAAATAGTGAATTAGGGGTTAAAACTAAAACTATATTAAAAGATTTTTTTGTATCTCTTAAAACTTTAGATTTAAAATCAATGCTTATGATGAAAGAAGAAAACATTCCTATAAATAAAGAAAATATAAATAGCTTTAATATTTTGAATGAAGAAAACAATGTTATTATTAAGGATGTAAAAGAGTTTGAACAAGCTTTATACAAAGAAAAAGGACAGGTTGGTATTAAGGAAGAAAATTTTAATAAAGTGGATTTAATATCTAAAAATAAGGTAGAAGAAAAAAGCAATGTAAAAACTAGCGAATATACATCTGAAGGTAATGGTATAGAAAAAAATGTTAAGAATGAAGTAACAAAAGAAAATAGTAGAAATTCTAATATTTTAACCTTAGAAAAAGAGGAATTTATTAATAAAGAAATTCCTGAAAAAATTAAGTTGCCTATGCATGAATCAATTAAAAAAGAAATTAAAGAAAAAATCACACAAATGCAGGATTCTATATCATTAATTATTAAGAAAAAAGAAGATAATCCAGAGCAATTTACTAAAGTAATGAAATTTTTAGAAGGTAAAATGCAGGATTTTAAAATGTTTAACACATTAAGTAATGACTATTATTATTTAAATGTTCCTATGAATGTAAAAAACGAAGATTATGATTGTAAGCTTGTAATCAAAGATGAAAGAGGAAAGGGTAAAAAGCTTGACTCGAAGAATATGAAGATTGCAACAAGCATAAAAACCTTAAATATGGAAGTGATAGATGCATATATATCTGTGAACAATTGTTATATAAATATTGATATACAGGCTCAAAAAAAATTTATGGCTGTAATAGAAAGATGTAAGGATGAGCTGTTAAATGATTTAAAAAATTTACCATATTCTTTTGAAGTTTTGGTGAATGAAAAAGTGGAAAAATTTACATTGAGTAGCTGTAGAGACTTTTTTAATGATGAAAGTATATCCACTTTAGATTTAATGGTATAAATTCGCTTTGTAAAATATAAAAAATATAGTATAATTACATCTATATATGTTGTAAGGATAATACTAATTAGTAGGGTGTGGTAAGTGTGAAAAATAAAAAAAAGGCTGCTGCATTAAAATATGATTTGGGAAGTTCTGCACCTAAAGTTACAGCAGTTGGAATGGGGCACATAGCAGATAAGATAATAGAACATGCAAAAGAAGCCGAGGTTCCAATAGTTGAAAATAAGGAGCTTACAAACCTTTTAACTAATGTAAACGTTGGTGATGAAATTCCAGCAGAATTATATGATGTAGTTGCAAAGGTAATTGCATATGTAATGGATGTTGATAATAGGATGAAAAAGTAGGTGACGGTGTTGGCATTGTATGCAATATCAGATTTGCATTTGGGTTTTAATAGTGAAAAACCTATGGACATTTTTGGTGAAAAATGGTTAAATCATGATGAAAAAATAAAAGAAAATTGGTTAAAAACAATATCAAATGAAGATGTAGTGCTTATAGCAGGAGATATATCTTGGTCTATGAAAGTTGAAGAAGGAAAACTAGATTTAGATTTTATAAACAACTTACCAGGAAAAAAGTTATTAGTTAGAGGAAATCATGATTATTGGTGGAGTGGTATAAAGAAACTAAATTCTATGTATGATAATATGAATTTTATTCAAAATAATTATTTTCAATATAAGGATTATGCTATTTGTGGAAGCAGAGGATGGATAACACCAATAAATTCTAAATTTACTACACATGATAAAAAAATATATGATAGAGAAATTATAAGATTAAAGTTATCATTAGATTCTGCAAAAAAAGATGGATTTGAAAAGATTATTGTAATGTTACATTATCCACCGGCAAATAATATTGAAGAAGAAAATGGATTTACAGAGATTTTAAATGAATATAATGTAGAAAAAGTTATATACGGTCATATTCATGGAAGTGGTTTAAATTATGCATTTGAGGGTGAAAAAAATGGAATCGAGTATATTTTAACTTCTTGTGATCATATAGACTTTGAACCTTTAAAGATACTATAATATTTTTTATAAAATTATAAAAATTTTTATAAAGAATATATCGAAATAAAAAAAGTTCGATATATTCTTTTTAGGTTTTTAATTTTTACTTTATTCATAAACAAATGTAATATTCATTAGCAATTTTAATAAATATAAAAATAAACTAAGATAATGAAGGATTATTGAGAAAATTATTATTTGTGTACATTAGACAAAGGGTTATAGAATTAAAGAAGTGAAAAATTAATTGTTTATTATCTTATTATAATAATATCTTGAATTTAAATATAATTTTAGAATGTAATTTAAAGATGTTTGTTTTAAAGATGTTCTAGAATTTAAGCTATTTTTGGCAATATCCTCACTTTTGAGGACATTCCCAATTTACAGTATATAAAATTGGAAGATGATTTTGAAAACTTATAGGGATAAAAGTTGAAAGTTTAACTTATGCATCAAAGTTTTGATTTCAAATTAGAGAAACTAAAAGTCATAAAAATGAAAAGTTGAAATATGAGTAAAGTGAGTAGTAAATACCATAACTATCCACTTACAAATAATATGTGTTTTGCTTAAACTAAAGCATAAGTAAAAATTAAAATTTGTAACCCTATAGGTTTAGCAATTAATAATTTTTATAGATGAATAGATAATTTAATATATATCCGTGGTGATAGTATAAGTAAACTAGGGAGTGATAATAAAATGAGTAATTTAATACATTTAGGAGTTGACATAGGTTCTACTACCGTGAAAATTGTGGCACTTGACAAAGAAGAAAAAATACTTTATAGCAAATATAATAGGCATTATTCTAATATAAAGGAAAGTATACTTACCCTTATAAGTGAGTGTATTGCAAATTTTTCTAAAGAGAGTAATTTTACAATAATGATAACTGGTTCCGGTGGATTATCTATTTCTAAGTGGTTGAATATAGGATTTACTCAAGAAGTTGTTGCATGTAAAGAGGCAATAGAAAAATATATAAGTGAAACAGATGTTGCAATAGAATTAGGTGGAGAAGATGCTAAGATAACATATTTTTCAGGCGGTATTGAGCAAAGAATGAATGGAACATGTGCAGGGGGAACTGGAGCATTTATAGATCAGATGGCTGCACTTTTAGAAACTGATGGAGCAGGTTTAAATGAACTGGCTAAAAATTATAAAGTTATATATCCAATAGCAGCAAGATGTGGTGTTTTTGCAAAAACAGATATTCAACCACTTTTAAATGAAGGGGCAAGAAAAGAAGATATTGCGGTGTCTATATTTCAATCAGTGGTTAACCAAACAATTAGTGGCTTAGCTTGTGGAAGGCCAATTAGAGGTAAAATAGCGTTCTTAGGTGGACCGTTATATTACTTATCAGAGTTAAGGGAAAGATTTATAGATACATTAAGTATTAAAAGAGAAGATGTAATATTCCCTAATAATTCTCAGATATTTGTAGCTATAGGTGCAGCAATTTGTTCAAAATTTGAGACAGTGTTTAAATATGAGCAATTATTAGAAAAAGTAGATTTAATTAGTAAGTATCAAGATAAAGAAATAAATAGATTAGAGCCTCTTTTTGAAAGTGAAAAAGAAATAGAAAAATTTAAAAAAAGACATAGTAAAGCAAAAGTTATAAGAAAATCATTAAATGAATATAAAGGTAATGCATACTTAGGATTAGATGCAGGTTCAACAACTACAAAGGCAGTTTTAATAACAGAGGATGGAGAAGTTTTATATTCATATTATGGTAGTAATAATGGAAATCCTATCAAACAAATAAGAAAAATTTTAGAAGATTTATATAGTAAAATTAATAACGATATTTTAATAAAAGGTTCTACAGTAACTGGTTATGGAGAAGCGTTAATAAAGACAGCTTTTAAAGTTGATCATGGTGAAGTTGAAACTATAGCTCATCAGAAGGCAGCTGAATTTTTCCTACCTGGAGTAGATTTCATTTTAGATATAGGTGGACAAGATATGAAATGCCTTAGCATAAAAAATGGAGTCATAGAAAGTATAAAGTTAAATGAAGCTTGTTCATCTGGATGTGGTTCATTTATAGAATCTTTTAGTAAATCTTTATCTTTAACTATAGAAGACTTTATAAAAGGAGCAATGTATAGCAGAAATCCTGTAGATTTAGGATCAAGATGTACTGTTTTCATGAATTCAAGAGTAAAACAAGCTCAAAAGGAAGGAAGTTCAGTAGGTGATATAGCAGCAGGTTTATGTTATTCAGTTATAAAAAATGCTTTAAATAAAGTTATAAGAGTCAAAGATGAAAAAGATTTAGGTGAAAAAATTATAGTTCAAGGTGGTACATTTTATAACGATGCAGTGCTTAGGTCCTTTGAGTCAATATCAAAAAGAGAAGTAGTAAGACCAGATATAGCAGGATTAATGGGAGCATTTGGAGCTGCTTTAATAGCAAAAGATCGTAGTGAGAATAAAGAAGAAAGTGCAATAATAAAATTAAAAGATTTAAAAGAATTTACAATAGAAACCAGTATGAGAAGATGTGGTGGATGCGGTAATAATTGCTTATTAACTATAAATAAATTTAATGATGGAAAAAGATTTGTATCTGGAAATAGATGTGAAAAAGGCGATAATAGTAAAGCTCAAAATAACAATATACCTAATCTATTTGAATATAAATATAATAGAGTATTTAACTATAGACCTTTAGAGAGAGAAAATGCCAAAAGAGGTGTTATTGGAATTCCTAGAGTTCTTAATATATATGAAAATTATCCATTCTGGCATACATTCTTTACTAAATTAGGATTTAGTGTACAACTATCTTCAAGATCTTCAAGAAAGATATATGAATTAGGAATAGAAACAATACCGTCAGAATCAGCTTGCTATCCAGCTAAGTTGGCTCATGGACATATTATAGATTTAATAAATAAAGATGTAGATGCTATATTCTATCCTTGTATTATGTATGAAAACAAAGAACAAGAAGAAGCAACAAACCAGTTTAATTGTCCAATGGTTATATCTTATCCAGAAGTAATTAAAAATAATGTAGATTTGTTAAAAGAAACAAATACTAAATTTATTAATCCATTTTTAACCTTAGGAAATATTTCTAAACTAAAGAAAGGATTATATATAGCATTAAAAGAATTTAGCATAGGCAAAAATGAAATTAATGAAGCTGTTGATAGAGCTTGGCATGAAGTTTTGGAGTTTAAAAAAGATATAAGGAAAAAAGGTGAGGAAACACTTAAGTATTTAAGGGATAATAATAAAAAAGGAATAGTTTTAGCAGGAAGACCGTATCATATTGATCCAGAAATTAATCATGGAATAGATAAGCTCATAACAGGATTGGGGATAGCTGTACTTACAGAAGACTCTGTTGATCATTTGGAAAAAGTAGATAGGCCTTTAAGAGTTGTAGACCAATGGACATATCATTCAAGATTGTATGCAGCAGCTAGTTTTGTATGTAAAGAACCTAATTTAGAGTTAATTCAGCTTAATTCCTTTGGGTGTGGATTGGATGCAGTAACCACTGATCAGGTCCAAGAAATATTAAAAGGATATGGAAAGATATATACAACTATTAAAATAGATGAAGTTAATAATTTAGGGGCTGTTAGAATAAGAGTTAGATCTTTAAAAGCAGCAATGAAAGATAGAGAAAAACAAAACATAGAATATAAACAAGTTGAAAAAAGCAATAAAAGAGTTATTTTCACTAAAGAAATGAGGAAAAATCATACTATTTTAGCACCACAAATGTCACCTATTCATTTTAAACTTTTACAAGGTGCAATAGCTTCTTGTGGATATAATTTAGAAGTATTACCTTCAGTAGATACTAAGGCTGTTGATGAAGGGCTAAGATATGTTAATAATGATGCATGTTATCCATCTATAATAGTAATAGGTCAAATAATAAGTGCTTTAAAATCAGGAAAATATGATGCTGATAATACATCAGTTATAATAAGCCAAACTGGTGGTGGATGTAGAGCAACCAATTATATAGGCTTTTTAAGAAAGGCATTAAAAGATGCTGGATTAGAAAATGTTCCTGTAATTTCAGTAAATGCTTGTGGCTTAGAAAAAAACCCAGGGTTTAAATATAGTATAGAAATGGCTAGAAAGGCAATTATTGCAGTAATATATGGTGATTTATTTATGCAATGTATGCTAAGGGTAAGACCTTATGAAAAGATAAAAGGAAGCACAAATCAATTATATGAAAAGTGGAATAACATTATAAAGCAACAAATATTCAATGGTGATTATAAAAAGTTAAAAGAAAATATAAAAAATGTGGTTCGTGATTTTGATAATTTAGAAATAAAAGATTTAAATAAACCAAAAGTTGGAGTTGTTGGAGAAATATTAGTAAAATTTCATCCTACAGCTAACAATAATATTGTAGATATTCTAGAAGAAGAAGGGGCAGAAGTTGTTGTTCCAGATTTAACAAATTTCTTCTTATATTGTTCTTATAATGGTAAGGTGAATTTTGAAAATAATTTAGGTGGGAAAACTAGCGACATAGTTGGTGATATAATTATTAAATATGTGGAAAATTACAGAAAATATGTTAGAGTAGCTTTAGATAAAAGTAAAAGATTTACATCGCCTTGTAGAATTGAAGAATTAGCAAAAGAAGCAAGGAATATACTTTCTCTTTGCAATCAAACAGGAGAAGGTTGGTTCTTAACAGCAGAAATGATAGAGCTTATAAAAAGTGGAACTAAAAATATAGTATGTATGCAACCATTTGCTTGTTTACCAAACCATGTTACAGGAAAAGGTATGATAAAAGAGTTAAAAAGACATTTTGAAGACGCTAATATAGTTCCTATAGATTATGATCCAGGAGCAAGTGAAGCTAATCAATTAAATAGAATAAAACTTTTATTATCAATATCAAAGAAAAATATGGAACGTGATTATTTACAAACTTTAGATGAGGTTGCAGCAAGTACTAAAAGAGATTAAAGTTCTATAAATTTATAAAAAATGTCACAAAGTGATTTACATCATTTTGTGACATTTTTATTTTTATAGAAAGTTTACTTTTTTAGAATTTTAGCTAATATTCCTTTATTAGGGTTTTTGATTTTGTTTATAGTAACTTGAGATTTATTGGATTCCATATCATTATCTAAATTTATATTGCTTTCTATAATATCCTTATTTTTAAGTTTTTCTTCTAACATTTGAGATTCTTTTATTAAGTCTCTTTGAGTTCTTGTAAGATCTTTTAGTGTAGAAGACACTCCAGGGGTAGTTAAAACTCTTGAAAACCAATTTAAACTTGAATTATAATTTCCAAGTCTTCTATTGATCTCACCTATTAAATACATTAAAAGAAATGTGTTCATTTTATAAATAGGCAATGATTCTTTAGAAAAGGCAAATTCAAATCCTTCTAAAGCGGAAGTAAGAAAGGTTCTCTCAAGCTCTTTATCTTTATCAGAATCACCTAATCTATACATCCAAGCTAATTTTAAGCATATCATAGCTTTGGTGCCAGCTTTGCTATTTATATAAGTTGCATTAAGTAATGCAAGCTTATAACGCTCTATAGCAATTTCTCTTGTATAGGATTCAGGATAAGTTCTAGATTTGAATTTTTGTGAAACATTAGTTTTAACTAGTTCCTTTTGTCGCTCTGTAATTTTATTAAAGTCTACTTTAAGAGCTGAATATCCACAGTGCTCACAAACATAAACATCATAAAAATAAGGATTTATTAAATCATATCTTATAAAAAAATCAGAGTCCTTAGAAATCATTCTATAGGAGTTACTTTTAAGTGCTAATTGTTTAAAAGTATTCTCACAAACAGGACAAGTTACAGTTTTTTTGTATAATAATGAAAAATTTTTATGTTGTGTTTCAAGTTCTTGAAGTTCCTCTTTTTTGTAGAGCGTTAAGTTATCTGTATCTTTAAATCCAACATTTTCTAGTCCGGAAAATATACTATTCATAATATCACCACCTTGAATGGTTTAGTCATATTTAATTAAATAATATATCAGATTTTCTGTCTATTTTGTGAAAACTTAATAGAAAAAATTAGTATTATTATGTTTCATAAAATATACTTTGCAACTCTGGTCTATTATTTTTTATATGCATTGGTAAAAATCATAATCATAATTATAAATAAATTAATTTATCTATTAAAATATAGATGTTACTTTTATGTAAATATAATAAAATTTGTTCAAATAATATTTGTAAATATGTTATGATTTTCTAAAAAGAAAAAAGAATTTTAAATAAATTGATATTTTCCTATAATAACATTATATTATATATATGTACGTTAACTCAAAGGTTAGTATAAATATATATAATAAAAAGTAATGTACAAATACCATATTTGATAGTTTTTTTTATGTAAAGGGTGAATTTTATGGCAGTAATAGAGTGGAAAAAATTTTTAATACCTTATGATCAAGCGGTAGAGGAATTAAAAGTAAAGTTAAGAAGCATTAGAAGAGAATTAAGAAAAAAAAATGAATATTCTCCTATAGAGTTTGTAACGGCAAGGGTTAAAGAAGTTTCAAGTATATTGGAAAAGGCAAATAAATTTGATATACCACTAGATAGAATAGCATATGAAATGGAAGATATAGCAGGTATAAGAATAATGTGCCAGTTTGTTGATGATATAGATAAAGTTGTAGAACTTATAAGACAAAGAAGAGATATGCAAATAATATATGAAAAAGATTATGTTGCTAATGTTAAGACTAGTGGATATAGAAGTTATCATATGATAATAAAGTATCCAGTTAATATGGCAGATGGACAGACTGAAATATTAGCAGAATTTCAAATAAGAACATTAGCTATGAACTTTTGGGCTACAGTAGAGCATTCACTTAATTATAAATATAAGCATGACATACCAACAGATATTAGAGGAAAATTAAAAAACGCTGCAGATGCAGCTTTTAAATTAGATGAACAAATGCTTGAAATAAAAGATGAGATAAAAGATGCACAAAAGTTATTTGAAGTAAAATCAAGTTTAGTAACTAGTATAGTTGAAAATATACTTACGTTGTCTTCTCTGGGGAAAATTCCAGAGGCCTCTAGATTTTCAGAGTCTTTAAATAGACTTTTGGAAGTAGGAGAAATACATGAACTTAATGCATTATTAGAAGAAACAAAAAAAGTTTTAGATAAATATAATAAAAGATAAATTTTAACATAAAAATGTTGACTTTTTTTAGGATTAAGGATATAATACATTATTAATTGAATATATACTATTGCGTTGATTAGGAGTAGTAATATTAATTTTAGTTTTAAGAGAGCTACAATATGGTGAGATGTAGTAACTAAAGAATATGAACTTGCTTATGAGCTTACTTGTGAGAAACAAGTACGGTTATACCGTTATAATATTAAAGTGGGGCTTTTGCCTAATTAGAGTGGTACCGCGGAACTATAGCTTTCGTCTCTTTATTTAGAGATGAAGGCTTTTTATTTTTTTATAGATTATTCTACACAAATTAATTAACAAGGAGGATTTTAAAATGGGAAATTATAATACTAACATTGATAAAAAATGGCAAGAAAAATGGGAAGAAACAGGACTTTACAAGTTTGATAACAATAATCTTGATAAGAAACTATATGTTTTAGAAATGTTTTCTTATCCTTCAGGAAGTCAGCTACATGCAGGACATTGGTTTAACTATGGACCGGTTGATTCTTGGGCTAGATTAAAAAGAATGCAAGGATATAATGTGTTCCAACCAATGGGCTTTGATGCATTTGGTCTTCCAGCAGAAAACTTTGCAATAAAAACTGGAATTCATCCAATGGATTCTACTGAAAAAAACATCGTCACAATGGAAAAACAGTTAAGAGCTATGGGAGCTATGTTTAACTGGGAAAATGAAGTTATTACTTGTAGACCAGATTATTATAAATGGACGCAATGGTTGTTCTTAAAACTTTATGAAAAAGGCCTTGCTTATAGAAAAAATGCTCCAGTTAACTGGTGCCCTAGCTGTAATACAGTTTTAGCTAATGAGCAAGTTGTTGATGGATTCTGTGAAAGATGTGAGAGTGAAGTTACTAAAAAGAACTTAACTCAATGGTTTTTAAAAATAACTGATTATGCTGATGAGCTATTAGAAAAAATAGATACACTAGATTGGCCAGAAAAAACTAAAGCTATGCAAAAACATTGGATTGGAAAATCAACAGGAGCGGAAGCTACCTTTAAAGTTGATGGAAAAGACATTGAATTTGATGTATTTACTACAAGAGTTGATACTTTATTTGGAGTTACATATGTTGTGTTAGCACCAGAGAATGAGTTAGTAGATAAATTAACTACAGAAGAATTTAAAGCTTCCGTTGAAGAATATAAAGAGACTGCAAAAAAACAATCTGATATTGAAAGACAATCTATAACTAGAGAAAAAACAGGAGTATTTACTGGTTCTTATGCTGTAAATCCAATAAATGGACGTAAAGTTCCAATTTGGATTGGCGATTATGTTTTAAATACTTATGGAACTGGTGCGGTAATGGCAGTCCCTGCTCATGATGAAAGAGATTTTGCATTTGCAACAAAATATAATTTATCAATAGAAAGGGTTATTGAAGGTGGAGAACTTCCATTTACAGAAAAAGGAACATTAGTTAATAGTGAAGAATTTAATGGATTATGTAGTGATGAAGCTAAAGAAGCTATTGTTAAAAAACTTGAAAAAATAGATCTTGGAGCTAAGAAGGTAAACTTTAGACTTAGAGATTGGTTAGTTTCTAGACAAAGATATTGGGGAGCTCCTATTCCGATGATACATTGCGAAAAATGTGGAGTAGTTCCAGTTCCAGAAAAAGATTTACCAGTTGAACTTCCATATGATGTTGAATTTGCACCAGACGGAAAATCACCATTAGCTAAATCAGAAAGTTTTGTAAACACTACTTGTCCTTGTTGTGGTGCTGCTGCAAAAAGAGAAGTAGATACGTTAGATACATTTGTATGTTCTTCATTCTATTATTTAAGATATACTGATAATAAAAATGGTGAAATATGTTTTGATAGTGAAAGAGCGAATAAAATGTTGCCAGTTGACAAGTATGTTGGTGGACCAGAACATGCGTGCATGCACTTATTATATGCAAGATTTATAACTAAAGCTTTAAGAGATATGGGATATGTAAACTTTGATGAACCGTTTAAATCTTTAACTCACCAAGGACTTATATTAGGACCAGATGGATTGAAAATGAGTAAGTCAAAAGGGAATACAATATCTCCAGATGATTATATAAAAGAATTTGGTGCTGATGTATTTAGAATGTATCTAATGTTTGGTTTTGGATACACTGAAGGCGGAGCATGGAGTGATGATGGGATAAAATCTATTGGTAAATTCATTGAAAGAGTTGAAAGAATTATAGAACACTCAATAGCTGAGCTTAGAAATAAAGATAATAATAAAGATGTTATAGAGTCAGATGAAAAAGAACTTAACTATTGGAGACATTTTGCTATAAAAAATGTAACTGAAGATGGGGATAAAATGCAGTTTAACACTGCAATAGCTAGAATGATGGAATTTACAAATGCATTATCTAAATACTTAAATGTAAAAGTTAAGAATGTAAACTTCTTAAAAGAAGCATTAGTAGATTATATAAAACTTTTAGCACCATTTGCACCTCACTTTGCGGAAGAACAATGGGAAGCTTTAGGTATGAGTTTCTCTGTGTTTAATGAAAAGTGGCCAGAATTTGATGCAAATGCATTAATTAAAGATGAAGTTGAAATAGCTATTCAAATAAACGGAAAAATAAAAGCTAAGATAAATATTCCAACAAATCTTGATGAAGAAGGAATAAAAGAAGCATCATTAAATAATGAAATAATAAAAGAAAATATTGAAGGCAAGACTGTAAGAAAAGTTATAGTAATAAAAGGTAGACTTGTAAATATAGTTGCAAATTAAAAAAAGGTGGATAATCCACCTTTTTTTATTGTGTCTTTAATCAATGATACATTTTATATAAAATTAAAGATGCTTAAGTATTTTATCTTTTATATAACTTATAAAAAAGGTCATGGCGTAGTCATATATATAAAAACCTATTTCATACACAACAACAAAAATTAAAATTGTTGATGGATTAATATTAAAAATTTCCATTATTTGATTTTTAGAAATAAACAATGTTGTTGAAATGTAATAAAATAATAAACAAGAAATGTTAAAACATATAAATTTAAGTATAAGTTCTAAGTACAGCTTGTTTATGCCTTCTATTAAAAATTTTAGTAATCCATAAATTCCAAAAAATATAGTATATATAAGCCATATAGATTTTTGGGGAATCAAAAAATAGGAAAGAAGAGATACGGATATATATACCATAATAGAAGGTTTGAAGCCTATAGTTAAAATAGATATAGGAATTATAGCAGAGGCTATGCCTAATATAAATAATGTATTAAATGGTATAAAAGCCGTTAAGTATAAAATAATAATACTTAATGCAACATAAATTCCACCTTTAGTTATGATATCAGTTTTACTACTTGTCATTATTCATACCCCCTAAAAAATAAAGATAAGGCATATCAAAAGAAATAAGAAGCCAAAGATTTGAAGCATATTTGGTTTCTTATTTCTTTGATTATGCCTAAGAAGATTAAAATTAATCCTCTATTAACAACAACTTATTATGTCACCACCACAGCACTCGCAACAAGTATCTAGTACCCATAATTTACATAATAAATCGCAGCAACCGTCGCTATCATGTGTAGTTTTTCTGTAATTACCCTTATATGAATTTTGTCTCATTGATAATTCATTTAATGCACGTTGATATTCGAAATTATTAGGGTCCATTCTACAAGCTTGGGATATTAGATTATACGCACTATCAAACCAATTTTTTCTTAAGTTAACCATTCCCATAAGGAAATGCCATTCTGCAGTTCTATTATTTATAGAATTTAATTTTTTTTCAGCACCAGAAATATTCCCTGAATTTAAGTCTGTTCTAATAGATTGGTAAAGTGAAAAATCATTTCCATTATTAGAGTAGTTTTGTGAATTAGAACTATTATAAGAACCTTGACTGTAGCTATTATGGCCATTGTTTTTAGTTAAAGAGTCATAGGCTTCATTAATTTCACGCATTTTTTCTTCTGCAAGTTCTCTTAATGGATTATTACCATATTGATCAGGATGATACTGTTTAGCTAATTTTCTATAAGCAGATTTTATTTCATCTTCTGTAGCATTTTCTTTAATGCCTAAAACTTCATATGGATTTCTCATTTTATTACACTCCTTGAATTTAGTCACATTTAATTAAATAATAAATAAATTATTTTTATACATTACAATTAGATAGATTATACAAAATATAAGTTTGAAATTTTTTATATTATTTTTTTTTATGTGTTTTGATATTTTCTATTTTTTCCATCAATCCTAAATTTAAAATGTTATCTAAAAGGTCTTTATTTTTTAATATAGGTAAGTCTGATAAATTACGTACACAACTTTCTGCGCTCATTATAAGATTAAACTCTATTCTATCTTTTATTAAATTAGAAAACTCATCGTAAGGTAGATTATCTTTATTAAAGGCTCTATTTATTGGATTGAATTTATTTTCAGACATATCTTTTTCTAGGTCATCGTATCCGTCTATTAAATATATAAAACGTCCTAAATTGTATCCTAGATTATATAAATTATCCTTTAGATTTGTATCAGTAGAATATTCGCAAATTATAGTTGCAGTCAAATCTGCAAAAATATGAGAAACTTCATCTATATTTAAGATATCAGAGCTATTTTCTATTTTAGATAAATTTTTAAGATTATTTTCCATATAGTTTAAAAGGTAAACTTTTTTATCATCCTTTGTCTTTATATATCCTTTTAACCCCAAAGCTAATATTTTACTAGAGTTAGAATTATCATCTTGGAAATTATCTAAAAGTTTAAAATAAGATAAGGCTACGTTGCAAAAGGCAGCGTAATCCAGAGCATCATTATTTATAACTTTTAATCTTTTTTTCACAGGATGAGCAATGCAAACAGTAGGATTGAATTGAATTTTTTCATCATTTAAACTATCAAGCAAAATTCCTAAAAAAGTCATATCATAATTTAAAGTAAATCGAGGTAAATTACCGAAATTATTTTTTATAGATAAACATAAGCCACAGTAATATGCCTTAAATTTTTCGTAGTCTTTTACTTTAAGTTCCATTTTACAGGGGGTTACATATCCAAACATTATATACCTTTTAATCCTTTATCATCTTCAAGAATTTCATAAATTGTTTTAGATGTAGTGTCCTTCATTGAATATCCAAGTAAGCTAACAACTTCTATTATTTCATCTTCATAAGAAGACTCTATTTCTATGTAAGGAAAAGGACAGTAAGATTTATCATTTATATCTATTTCGATTAAAGTATTCTTATATTTATAGCTTTCTCTATATTTTTTTATAGATTCAATAAGTTCTAGACCAAGAGATTCGAAAATTCTCTTTCCTTCTTCTCCATTATCTATAAGAACTTCACATTCCTCCATAATTTTATATTTTTCTTGACTTAATAATTTTTTAGTAGTCATATAAGCTAGAGTTCTGCTATTTAAAATATCCTTAACTTCTCTTATTCTAGCATATCCTTTAGCATTTAACATTCTTCTGTCATTAAAATCATATATATTATTTATTTGGTTTTCTTCTTTTACTTTTATAGCATTAATGTTATTTAATTTACGTCTAATATCATCAGTATTTATATGTATAATTCTTAATTCCATTTCTTGCATAAAGTTCACTCCTATTAATTAAAGTTATGGTAAAGTATGATATTAAAATATTTTAAGATTTTTTATATGAATTATTATAACACACTTAGAGTTTTATATATAAAATTATTCTTAACAAAATATGGGTATAAAGCAATGTTTATGAAAATATAATTATATACGAATATATAATTATATTATATATTCAAATTAAGGTATTTAAGTGACAATTAAAACTTATTTTTGAACAATATAACATTTTATACTAATATTTAAAATAAATAACTTTAAAAGTAAAATTAAGATGTTAATAGTAATAAAATAAAATTTCATAATAGTTAACTATGATGTAAAAATGTGTTATAATAATTATTAATTAATAATATTTATTAATTAATAATATGGACTAATAAAACGAATTTTGAATTTTATGTGAGTGTATTTAGGGGGATAGAGTTTTATGTTAGGTATATCAAAATTAAAAACACAATTAAACTTATTAAAAGAATTTTATAAAGAAAAAAATATAAAAGGAATTGAAAATTTGAATGATTCAAGCAAAGATAGTGAAATTAAATTTCTTTGCAAAATTTTTAGAGTTATATTAAAAGTGGCATCAAAAATTGAAAATTTAACTAAAGGAGTACTTGGATTATCTACAAAAATAAGCAATTTTAATGTAGAACTGGTACATTATGCAAAAGAGCTTAAAGATACATCAAATGGATTAAAGGAGTCCTCGGAGAATTTAGCAGCTGTTATAGAAGAAACTGGAGCTAGTATAGAGGAAGTATCTGCTGCTGTTTCTAGTAATACTGGAGCTTTAGAAAATATAATGAATAAAACAGGCTTTTTAGATGAAACATTAGAAAAAAGTAGTAGTACTTTAAAAGAGATATTAGAAGTAAATGGAGAAGTTACGGAAAATTCCTCTATTATGAAAAACAATATGGATAATTTATCTGTAGTAATAAATGAGATGAGAAATATATTAGATGGAATATACAATATAGCTGATAACACTAAGCTGTTAGCTTTAAATGCTAGTATAGAGGCAGCTAGAGCAGGTGAAAATGGAAGAGGATTTGCGGTTGTAGCAGAAGAAATAAGAAGTTTATCAGAAAACACAACTAATCAATTAGAAGTAATTCAAGATTTTGTTAATAAGATAGAGAATTCTTCAATAAAAAGTAGTGAAAGTGTTACTAATACTGTAGATTCTATAGAGAAACTAGAAGGTTATACAACTAAAATAGCTAATTCTTTTGATGAGAGTAAAAATGCAATAAAGAGTATAGTTACTAGTATAGAAAGTGTTACATATAATATGAGCGAGGTAAGTGCAGCAGTTGAGGAGATTAATGCAACTGTAGATGTAATAACTACAGATGGGAATAGGGTTAATGACATTTCAAGTATTATAGATGATAAAGCTTCAAATATAATGACTGTAGGATTGGAATTAGGAAAAATAGAAGATGAGGTCTCTGTATTAGCAAAGGTTAGTGGAGAAATAGGTAGTGAGGAAATATTTAAAATTTCTAATGATGATTTTATAAATAATATAGATTTAGCTATAATTGCTCATAAAAATTGGGTCAATAATGTTAAGGATATGGCAAAAAATATGAAAGTCATCCCATTGCAAATGGATGGCAGTAAATGTGGCTTTGGACATTTTTATAATTCTGTGCAGCCAGTAAATGAAAAAGTTTTAGGTATTTGGACTAAGATAGATGAAACACATAAACAACTTCATAGTATGGGTCATGTAGTTGAAGAAAATATAGAAAGAGGGAATAAAAGTAATGCTGTAGATAACGCTAAGAAAGCTGAAAATTTATCTTTTGAAATAATAGGAAAACTGGAAGATATAAAAAATATAGCAATTGATTTAAAAAAAGAAAAAAATACCGTATTTTAAATATATAATAAAAAAGGTGTATTCAAAATGTCTATAGTAATTTTGAATACACCTTTTTAACTTAAATAATAGTTTTATAAGGCAATTATTTAAGTTCCAAAATCCAATTTTCACCATTTTCAAGGGTGCCTTGTTCAATAATAGTATTGTTAGTAGCAATTGGACTATTAGAAACTTTGAATGTGGCATATTTTTCACCTTTAATATTAATTTCATACGCATCACAATCTTGATTGTTTACAGGAGTAACAGCAAATCTATCACTTTTTAAAACTCCTGATACAATATTTTTAATTTGGTCATTATTATAATTAGACATAATAGCGCCCCCTTTTGTAATTAAGATCAAAAATATTTGAAAGGTTTAATCTATAATTAGATTTGTTTGGTATTAAATCCTTTAATTGTAACGAATTCATTTATAGAAAATTATAATACAATCTATAGAGTAATATTATAATAATATTTTTAACTAATTTTTATAAAATATAACAAAACATAAGGAGACCTTTAAAATTATTTTTCTTCATAGTTCATAATATGCTTCAAGATCATATTAATGCTACCATCACCATTACGTTTTATTTCAAATCTATTTAAATCCCTATAAGCTTCTTCTGAAATATATAAATCAAGATCTTTATCAATTTTTAATCTGATTCTTTTTAATTTCTTTTCTACCCATTCTTTATCTACAGTTATTTTTTCGCTAACACCTTGTTCTTTAGCAAAAGTTTTAAAACTTTCTTTTAATTCATCATTATCTTTAAAAGCTTCTTCAGAAAATTGATTTAAGTCTATATTTTCTTCTTTTAAAGATTGTTTTATATGACTTCGTACTTTTTCTTGATCTGAAGCATTTTCATTAAAATTATTTTTAGTCCATTTCTCCGCGATTTTAACGAAATTTTTAGTCATGTCACGCTCATTATCAATTACTTTACAACCTAAAAAATTGTCAATAAAGTAATTAGAGCCATAGTCTTCAGCATTTTTGTTTTTACTTTGTTTATCAATAATCATAAGATCAAATTCATTATCAGCATTGATAGTTTTGATAAAGGCACATTTCTGTATTCTAGAACTAGAAGAAGGTAAGCCTGTAAATTGAGGAATTATATCAATGCCTATTTTGTTGTCTACATATTCAATTGTATGCATGTAATTTTTTATATAATCCATTTTAAAAATACATATGAATAATCCGTATTCTGTAGTAAAGCTTACTGTAACTAAGTCACAGGATGGAATGTTTCCTTTTGAGCGCATAAGCATAAACATCTGTTTTGCAAATTCTTTAGATACATTTATAATGTTGTTTTCACCATTTAAAAATTCTTGAGAAAGTTCTTTTACTATATTTCTATCTTCAGAAAAAAAAGCATATTTTAACTCTTCATCCTTTAAGCAACGTTGTATATGTTTCATTAAAAAAGCATAAATTTCATCATTTAATTCTAAAGCAAATTCATTTAGAACAGGTTCATCACTATTATTATCTAAAACATGAATAACAGCTTCGATTATATTAATTTCTTTTATATATTGCAAAAAAATCACTCCTAAAAAATATATTAAAACCATATTTTATGTCTAAGATTTATTATAACAATTTTTATAGAAAGAAAACAAATAAATAAGGAATATAAAAAAATGGTTTTAATGTTCAAATTATATTGAAAATTATATAGTTAATTTAAGTAAGATAATGTAACTTATTCATATTATTAATCATAACAATAATTATATAATGATAAATTTAGGTGATGTATATGAAAGACATTATAAATTATTTTTTTGGAATAAAAAGATTTATATCAATACTATTAACAATTACATTTTGTATTTTATCCATAAAAGGCAGTATAAGTGGGGAGCAATTTGTAACTATATTTGCGGTAATAATATCTTTCTATTTTGGACAATCTACAGCTAGAAAAGCTATATCAGACACTAAATCAATGATAGGAATAGATGATGTTAGCAAATTAGGTAGTGGAAAAGAAAATGATGATTTCACATCAGACTCATAAGGTTAAAATATGATTTAAAAATAACAAAAATATCATGGAACTCCATGATATTTTTGTTAGTATAAATTATAATAAAGTTAGTACAGGTTCTAAATGTATTTTCATAGTAAGGGAAATTTAGAACCTAATACTTTAAGAAGAAACATTATTAATAACTTTGATTAAAGTTATATTAAAATTAATTCATAGAATTTGCAGAACCTAAAACAGTATCTATTTTATTTTCAACTAAACTTTGAATATTTTTTCTTGCTTCCCCAAGATATTTTCTAGGGTCGAATTGACTAGGATTTTCTGCTAGGTATTTTCTCACAGTTCCAGTCATTGCAAGTCTTATATCTGTGTCCATGTTTATTTTGCATACTGACATAGATGAAGCCTTTCTAAGCATTTCCACAGGAACACCTTTTGCTCCATTTATTTCTCCACCATTGTCATTACACATCTTAACATAATTTTCATCAACAGATGATGCACCGTGTAAAACTATAGGGAAATTTTTGATTCCATCTTTTTCTAATTTTTTTGTTATAGTTTCTAATCTATCAAAATCTAACTTAGCTTCACCTTTGAACTTATAAGCACCGTGGCTTGTTCCAATAGCAATAGCTAATGAATCTACACCTGTTCTTTTTACAAAATCAACAGCTTGATCTGGGTCTGTATAGGTAGCTTCATGAGAAGCAACTTTAACCTCATCTTCAACACCAGCTAATTTTCCAAGCTCTGCTTCAACAACAACACCTCTTGCATGTGCATAGTCTACAACTTCTCTAGTAAGTCTAACGTTTTCTTCATATTCATAATGAGAACCATCAAACATTACTGAAGTAAATCCAACTTCTATACATTTTTTTACTAGCTCTAAAGAATCGCCGTGGTCTAAATGTAAAGCAATATCTAAATTACTTTCTTTAACTGCTGCATCTACTAGAGATTTTAAATAATCAGGTCTCATATATTTCAAAGCACTTCCAGAAACTTGAAGTATAACTGCAGAATTTTTAGTTTTACAACCGTCAACTATTCCTTGTACGATCTCCATATCATTAATATTAAAAGCACCAATGGCATATTTTCCTTGGAATGCTTTATTAAACATTTCTTTAGTAGTAACTAAAGCCATAATAACTCCACCTTTCACTATATAATTTTAATATGACTAAATATACATATGTTTTGAAATATATTATTATACTCTATATTTATGAATATGTATTTTGTCTTTTAAGATGGTAATTTTAATAACAAAATTTTCTTAAAATAATTATAACATAATTTTGTTATTTTGCTATACTAATTATTAAAAAAAATATAAAATTATAACACAAATTTATAAAAATATATCATAAATACGAAATAGAGTACAACAATAGAATCTAAAATATATTTTTTAATGTTATTTTTTCTTCATCTTTCATAGCTTCAATTAAACCCTTAATGGCATGAATTGTTGATAATGAATGTGATTTATCCTTTTCATTTATAAATTGAGTAGCTTTAAGTGTCTCAATATATAAATTATCTAAATGCTCATGATCAGAAAATAAGGATATAAATTGAATTGATTTTTCAAAATCATCTAGAAGCTTTAAAGAATTAATATAAGCATTATCCCATTGATTAAAAGCAATATATTCTTCAGTTTCAGTAGCTAAGTCAATTAGATATTCGCAGCTACTAATAGTATAGTTTGTAGAATAATATATCCCTATAAGCATTATAACAAAAATAGTTAAAGGTAAAATAAGTTTTTTCATTTTTTTACTCCCTTTTAAAAATTTTCATTTATTTTTTGTCTTTTTTATTATTATTTTTCATAAAATGTGATAATCCATTTTTAATTTGGTTGCTTTCATTAATACTAGTATTATTATTAACAGTATCATTTTTGTCTTTACATTTTCCTACAGAGGTTGCATCGTGATCTACTTTTTGAGTTTTTTCTTGAATGAAAAATTTATCATTATCATATACAATAGCTATAAAAACATTTTTATAATCATCAATGTCATGTTTTCTAAGTTGTTTTTTTAACCAAGTTTCATTTTGATGAAGTTCAGATAAATTATATTTATTAATCACTCCGTCACTTACAACTATTAGGGGTAGAGGCTTATCTTTTATATCTACGTTTAAATGCTTAGGCGTAATTGGAGCAATACATTCCTTTGGCATAACAGAAATAGTTCCATTAGTTTCTAATATCGCATAGTGGATATCAGCAATATTAAAGTAGCCATTTAATCTTAATTCTTCTAATAGATCATCTAAATTAAATCTTTGATTTTTTAGTTCATCAATATCAACTTTCCCATCTTTGATAAGGATACTTGGTTCACCATTGAAAATACTTCTAATTTTTTCACTTTTAAGTTGTAAAAAAGAAGTTATAACTTGCAACATAACAATTGTTATTATAGGAACTACAGAATTTGTTAAAGGAATTCGATTGTCTTCCATAGGCAAAACCCCTAATTCAGAAATCATAAGAGCTGTAACTAAATCAAAAGGCTCTAGTTGACCTAATTGTCTTTTCCCCATAATTCTCATCATGAAAAGTAAAAAGAAGTAAAGTATTATTGTTCTTATTAACGAGATAATCAATTTTAATAACTGCCTCCCTTCTTATATTAATTATTATTATTTGGATTTTCCAATATTGGGTTTGAAAAATTTTAAATAACTAAAGTTGTACTTATTTTTATCAACCGATAACAGAGATTTGATGAATAAACTTAAATATAACATTAGATTCCTATATAACTACATAGTTAAAAAACAATACATTTAGTGATAATATTTATATTAAGGACATAGCTAATAATATTGTGTGTTTAAAAAACAAAAATATTACTTTAAAATTAAAAAAACATTGTATTCATTTAAAAGAGTTATGAAGAAAAAAATATAGGTTAAAATAATATTAATTAATAAAAAAGTAGATGCAAAAAATATTAGCTTCAATATAATAGTAATATCTATTTATAAAATTTGAGTTAATTTAAGTTTACATTTTAGATTTTATAGAGGAAGTTTGGGGTGGTGTACATGAAAAAAATTAAATTGAAAATTTTAGATAGTTATATAGAAGAGTTTAATGAGGGGATTACAGGTCAAGAAATAGTAAGGCAATATAATTTAGATTTAGAAACTCCTATAGTATTATGTAGTGTAAATAATGAAAAGCTGGAGCTTTCAAGTGAAATTATGACAAGTGGAGACTTTAATATTATAGGAATAGAAGATAAGATGGGGATGATGACTTATATAAGAACACTTCAATTTGTGTTAATAAAAGCTACTCTAGATATTTTTAAAGATAGTAAAATAACAATAGAACATTCATTAAGTAAAGGTATTTTTGGAGAGATTCATAAAAAAACAGAACTTAATATTGATGATATATATTTGATAAAAAACAGAATGAAGGAGCTAATAGAAAGGGATATTCCTATAAAAAAAATTTCTGTAGGCAAGGAAAAAGCACTAAATATTTTTAAAACCTATAATATGGATGATAAAATAAAACTTTTAAAGAGCATAAATCAAGAGACTGTCAAATTATATGAATTAGATGGACGATATGATTATTTTTATGGACCTATGGCCTTCTCCACAGGTGCATTAAAAAAATTTGATTTAATGTATTATGACCCTGGGTTTATATTACGCTTTCCAATAGATGAGAAAACGTTTGAAATTCCATATTTTAAAAACTATAGACAGTTGTCTAATATGTTTTATGAAACAGAAAAATGGGCAAAATTAGTAGGAGTTGGAAATTGTGGTACATTAAATGAAGTTATCCAAAAAGGGGATATAGTAAATTTAATAAGAATTTGCGAAGCGTATCAAGAAAAAAAAATTGGAAAAATTGCAGATGAAATTTGCAAGAATAAGAGAACAAATATTGTGTTAATTGCAGGGCCATCTTCTTCTGGTAAAACAACTTTTGCTAAAAGATTAGGAATTCAATTGGAAGTGAATGGTGTGAAACCTGTTCCTATATCACTAGATGATTATTTTGTAAATAGAGAACAAACACCTTTAGATGAATATGGAGAATACGACTTTGAATCAATTTATGCATTAGATTTAAGTTTGTTTAATGATCATATAAAAATGTTATTAAATGGATGTGAAATTGAGATACAAAATTTTAATTTTAAAACAGGAAAAAGAGAATGGATAGGTAATAAAATGAAACTTCCCGAAGACGGAGTTTTAATTGTCGAAGGCATACATGGTTTAAACGAACTCTTAACCACTTCAATTGAAAAAGAAAGAAAATTTAAAATTTACATTAGCCCATTGACACAACTTAATTTAGATGACCATAATAGAATAGCAACAACGGATATGAGAATAATAAGACGAATAGTTAGAGATTATTTATCACGAGGTTGCGATGCTGAACGAACTTTAAAAATGTGGCCATCAATAAGAAGAGGAGAAGAAAAAAATATATTTGTATTTCAAGAAGATGCAGATATTATGTTTAATTCTTCACTTATGTATGAATTAGCCGTATTAAAAAAATATGCATTAGAACAACTTTTACAAATAGATAGTAATAGTAGTGTATACTATGAGGCTAAAAGATTAATAAGCTTTTTAAATTTTTTCAAGGATATTGATGAGAAATTAGTTCCTAATAATTCCATTATAAGAGAATTTATAGGAGGTAGTTGTTTTTATCAATATTAAAATGTGATTTAAGGAGATGCACGGTGTTTTTCCTTGCATTTCCTTTGTAAATTAAATTAAAAAGTATTACAATATTCTTGAAAGATGAATTGTTAAGTTTTAAACTATTGAATAGTCAAAAAATAAAAAAACGATACAAATTTCTATGTTTTAACTAAAAACAAGGAATTTATTATAAATTTATTACCACAAAGCAATGTAGGAGGAAATATATGAAGAATTATAGTGCTTTTGACATTTTAGGACCTATAATGATAGGACCATCTAGTTCGCACACTGCAGGTGCGGCTAGACTTGCAAAGATTGCAGCAAAAATAGGTGGAGAAAATATAAAAAAAGTTAGATTTTTACTACATGGTTCTTTTGCAAAAACTTACAAGGGTCACGGAACAGATAAGGCTTTAGTAGCTGGAATATTAGGTATGGATCCAAAAGATGAGAGATTAAGAACATCTATGGAGATAGCTAAAGAAAAAGGCTTAGAGTATACTTTCGAGGAAGTAGATTTAGGTGAAGATGTTCATCCAAACACTGTTAAATTTATATTAACCACAGATAAAGGGAATGATGTTACTGTTGTAGGATCATCTATCGGTGGTGGAAATATAGAGATATTTGAAGTTGAAGGACAAAGCTTAAGATTTACTGGGGAATATCCAACACTTATAATAAATCACACAGATACACCAGGTATGATTTATAAAGTGACAACTATACTTTACAGAGAAGAAATAAGCATTGCATCAATGAATGTTTATAGAAAAATTAAAGGATTAGCAGCTGCTATGGTTGTTGAAGTAGATCATATAATTGATAACAAGATAATAGATAGTATAAAAGCTATTGAAGGTATAACTAGTGTCGACCAAATAGTACCACCTAAGGAAGGAGAATAAACCATGTTTGTAAATACTGCATTAGAAGTAATAGAAATTTGTGAAAAAGAAAATATTAGTATTGCTGAGTACACTATAAGACAAGAAATAGAATTTACTGGTGTTAGTCGTGAAGAAGCAATGAAAAAAATGGCTAACAATTTAGAAGTAATGAAAAAAGCAGCACAAGAAGCTATGGATAGAGAAGTTATATCTGTTAGTGGATTAATCGGTGGAGATGCTGTTAAAATTAAAAAATATTTAGAAAACAATGAAACTTTATGTGGAGATGTTATGGTTAAGGCTATGGCTAGAGCATTATCTACATCAGAAATAAATGCGGCTATGGGAAAAATAGTTGCGGCACCTACAGCTGGAAGTTGTGGTATAGTTCCTGGAGTTGTGTTAACAGCTGCAGAAAAATTGAATAAATCAGATGAAGATATAATAATGGCTTTATACTCTGCATCAGGCGTAGGTGTATTAATAGCTAAAAATGCTACATTAGCTGGAGCAGAAGGTGGATGTCAAGCTGAATGTGGAAGTGCAGCGTCAATGGCTGCAGCAGCAGTTGTTGAAATGATGGGTGGAACTCCAAAAATGGCATTTGATGCTGCTGCAATAGTTATTAAAAATGTAGAAGGTTTAGTTTGTGACCCAATAGCAGGGTTAGTTGAAATTCCATGCGCAAAAAGAAACATTGCGGGAGCAGTAAGTGCTTTAACAACTGCAGAACTTGCAATGGCTGGAGTAGAAAGTAAAATTCCATTTGATGATTGTATAGCTGCAATGTACAAAATTGGAAGAGAAATGCCAGCTGCATTAAGAGAAACCGCATTAGGCGGACTTGCAGTAACTCCATGTGGATTAAAATTAAGAAAGAAAGCTTTAAAAGAAGATTAGTAGTACATAATTTAAAGTGAAAAACTCTATTAGCAATTGCTAATAGAGTTTTTTTTGTGTCATTTTGTCAAATATTGAATAGTTTATTAATAGAATAATATCTATAATATTGAAATCTATGTTATAAAATTAACAGTATCAAGAAAATAATATAATATTTTAAGTTAAACTTTTAATTTATATAGGGTTCTAAGATGAATTTTAAATTTATGCATTTATCAAATGAGAAAATTTAAGATTAACATCATACTAATAGGTGACAGCGTATTTTTTCTTAACTAATAACAAAAATTTGATGAATAAATTTAAGTTTGAACTTCCTGTACGGAGTGCCAAGTTGGCTTTAAAAATTGTTTATTTAAGAACTGGGATACCCAAAATAGTGAGACATGCGAAGAAACACTTAAAGTTCAACACTGTATTTTGTATAAAAATATTTTAAAGTTATTGAATAAATTTAAATACAAGCTTGTTTCCCTATATCTTTAAAAGGTACGAATTTTTCATGCAAATAAAAAACTATATTAAATTAAACTGTAAAATAAGAATCCTATTTTAAAATATAAAATAAAATTTTTAGTTTAAATTAGTAATTATAAAAAATGAAATCTGTAAAAAAATAAGTACAAGCTACGGAAAATATAGGGTTCCTTTTAAAAAGTTTAATAAGGGGGGCACAATGGAAGCTAAGGATAGAAATATGTATAAGAATTTAAGTTTACTAAAATTTATTCTGTCAATTGTGATAGCGATAATATTAATATTTATAAATACATCATCTTTTATTTTAAACTTGTTTTTATATTCATGTGCTATGGTACCACTAGCTATATTGTTAGGAAATGAGACATCAAAAATAACTTACTATATCGGTGAAAAAAAAGGTGGATTGTTAGCTGCTACAGTAGGAAATCTTCCAGAACTTATGATGGGGCTGTGGTCCATAAGATATGGAATGGTAGCTATGGCGCAAGCAGGACTTATGGGAGCTGTAATAACAAATTTATTGTTAGGATTAGGAATTTCTATAATTTGTGGTGGAATGAAATATAAGGAACAAACATTCAATAAAACAATGGCAAGAACTAACTTTAATTTATTATTTGTGGCTATAGCTTCAATAATAATAATAAGTTCACTTCAAGGAAATGCTTTGTTAGAAGATAATCAAATAGCAATTGTAAGTTCTATTGTGTCCGTGGTATTAATAATCATATATATACTTGGATTAATATTTTCTCTATATACCCATAAAAATTTATTTTTAGCATCAGATGGAGAAAACAAAGAATTAGAGAAAAAAATATCTAAAGAATGTGTTGTAATTTTTATTAAAATACTAATAATATCAGTTTTACTTTATTTTATAAGTGAAAAACTAATATTAAATGTAAATATTATTGTAAATAATTATAAAATATCACAGGAATTTATAGGAATAGTTTTAATACCATTGCTTGGAAGTTTTGGAGAGAATGCTACAAGTATAGTTTGTGCTTTAAATAATAAAATAGACTGTAGTCTTGAAACTGCAATAGGTTCAAGTATACAAATAGCATTATTTGTTATACCACTTTTAATAATTATATCACTTTTTATGGGTCTTAATATGACTTTAGTTTTTTCAAATTTCCAAATAATAATGCTTATAATAGCATTAGCTATATCTTATTTTGTATTTCAAGATGGTAAAACTTATTGGATAGAAGGGGTAATACTGACATCAACTTATGTGATTATAACTATAGCTTACTATTATATAGGATAATTATAGCGTTTTAATATGAAATTTTAATTTACACTTTTATAAAGTGGGTAGTTTTCACTAACAACTATTCACTTTATACTTGTGACTATTCATTAGCTAGTGGTTTAATATAATTTAAAAATGCCTAAGTAGATAAATATATAAATATATATCATAAATAATTATAATTACTAATATATTAAGAGTATAACTACTAAAGTAAGGTGATGATATGAGTCATAGAAGAGTAATAGATGAGTATTATAAAGATATAACTAATTTAACTACACTATTAAATTCTACTAGTAATGCGTATAGGTTATTAGTAGCTTCAGCAAATGATTATAACAATATGGCTCTTGCTAAAAAGGCTGAAGTTAAAGATGCATTAAAAAGATCAAATGAATTAGGAAAAGTTATAGATAATATTATAGATTCATTAGATTATACAGTTAAGTGCTATAACAGATATATGAATACAAAATCAGATGCTATAGGACAAATATCTAATAGTACTTTTGTTGGAATAGAACTTGAAAATCAACTAAAAAGAACTGAATAGAAATACATAAAATTATAAAAAAGGCATGATTTTATTAAAATCATGCTTTTTAAGGTATATTTGATTATTAGATTGAAATATGTAAACTTTTTTAATCTACATCAAATTTATATGTTTAATATTAAATTTAAATGTTATCTCTTTTTTATTTGTAATTTGCTAACCATAAGTCCAGAAAAAATAATCATTAATATTACTGAAAAAGACATTGGTGGTATATTGTTTTCAATAAATAAAGCATATACTGCAATAAAACTTCCTGCTATTGTAATGGGTATGCCAGTAAATACATTATTAAAAGCAGCTGTTGTATTATAACGAGCAAGCCTATAAGCTCCAGCAACAGGAAATATTATTAGTGTAATATAACCTATCATACCTAATGAAGATAATCCACATAGTGTAAATATTAATAAAGAAGGAGCAACACCAAAAGAAACTAAGTCAGCTAAAGAATCAAGTTCTTTTCCTAAAGGGCTGTCTACTCCAAGAAATCTCGCCACTGTTCCATCATATCTATCAAATACACCAGCTAACAATATAAGTGCTGCTGCAACTTTAAAATTACCCTGCATAGTAAATTGAATTGATAGGACACCACAAATCAAGTTGCCAAATGTAAGACTGTTTGGTATGAACGATTTTTGCATAAAATCACCTCTCAAATTGAATTGATTTTTAATGTAGAAAAAAGTCTATTAAAAATATTATAGCAAGGACTATTATACTATAAATAAATTTAAATTTATATATAATAAGATTTTAAATTAAAAATAAAAAATTTAAAATTTTGTAATACCCTTGAGAAAAGTATTAGTAAAGGTTAAAATTATACCGTGATAAATTATTTGAATTTAGAAAAAACTAATGCTTATAAATTAAAATAAATGTAATGTACATAAAAATAGAAAACTGAAAATGGCTTAGAGGAGGATATTATGAAAAAAGTGAAGTTTATTTATAATCCTTATTCTGGTGAAAATTCTATATTGGAAGAATTGGATACAGTTATTAGGATACATCAACAATATGGATTTGTCGTTGAGCCATATAGAATAGAAAGGGAAGAACCTATCTCTCAAGCTTTTGCTAATATAGATGAAAGTTTTGAGTATATATTAATAGCTGGTGGGGATGGAACTATAGATTCTGTAGTAAATCAAATAAAAAAAAGAGATATCGATTTACCAATAGGTGTGTTACCAGTTGGAACAGCTAATGATTTTGCAAAAAATATTGTAGGAATGCCAGAAGATGTTGAAAAATCATTACATCAAATATTAAATAGTAAAGAAAAGTATTTAGATTTAGGAAAAGTAAATGAAAAGTATTTTGTTAATGTAGCAAGTACAGGGATTTTTACGGATGTGTCACAAAAGACTGATTTACATTTGAAAAATACTATGGGAAAGATGGCTTATTATATAAAGGGATTAGAGGAAATACCTAATATAAGAAAATTAGGTGTAAAAGTTGAGTCGTCAAATGTTACTTTTGATGGAACAATGTATTTAATGCTTATATTTAATGGTAAGACCGCAGGAAATTTACGATTAGCACAATCTTCAGAAGCTGATGATGGCCTTTTAGATGTAATTATAATAAAAAGCGATATAATGAAAAATGCATTAAATAATTTGCTTATTATGCTTAAAAAAAGGGGTATATACGAAATGGATGGAGTAATGTGTTTTAAAACAGATGAATTAACAGTACATTGTGAAGAAGATATAGCTACAGATATAGATGGTGAGCCAGGTCCACAATTTCCACTAAGAATAACTTGTGAAAAAAAAGCAATTAAAGTACTAGGTTATGTTTATGAAATATAGAAAAACATCTCAAAATTACTAATTAATTTTGAGATGTTTTTATTTTAAAATAAAAAAACCTATTAGAACCCTATAAATTGTCATAAGTAAATATCAATTTCAATATAATTTATTAAAGAATTTTAATTGGAAAGAAAGTTAAAAAAGTTTTAAGTTAATCAGGTTATTGATTAAGAAAAATATAATAAGAAGTTAGATATATTTTCTATAAAGATGAATGTGATTTATGGTTAGGGGGGGATAAAATGGATTATATTTATTTAGGATTATTATTTGTTATGATTTTATTGGTTTATGAAGGAATAACAACATCTTTATGTTATGCACCTAAAAAGATAAAATATATAACGTTATGTGCACTTATATTAGTTTTATTAAGGTATATATCATTAATAGTACTTTTTATAAATGAAAGACCGTTATATTTATATATGTTAAAACCTATAATGTTTTTAGAAATTATATATATACCAATAATAGGGTTTATAACAATATATATGTTATCAAGAAATGAAAAAATTAAATTAAGTTATTTTTATATGTTACTAGTTATTTTTACAGGGGTTTATCTTTTGGTAACAATAAAATCACCAATAAATACAAATATATCTGATGTTTATGGGTATATAATAACATTGAAGAAGGATTATGGATTATATATAGTTTTATCTATTATAAATACAATATATTTAATTGTATCAATAAAAGCATATAGTTTTAAGCATTCTAATAAAATAGGAATAACTTTTAGTATTATATCAGCATTAACCATGATAATAACAATATTAATAAGTTTATTAGGAAGTTTTTTCTTTGGTGTGAAATTAATAGGGGAACTCTTTTGGGTAATAACTTTAGTATATTCTTTGTCTAAGTTTAAGAAAAAATTTAAAATAAATTAAAACAAAAACTGGTAAGAACCAGTTTTTATTTTTTATATACTCTTTTAGTTGTTTTTTTTGAATGAGATCTCTTACTATTACTTTTTTCAGTTTTAGAGTTTTTATCAGTTTTAAAACTCTTTTCAACTTTTACCACATTTTTATTTTTACCTTGATATCCCTTACGTTTGATAGGTCTAGGACCTATGATACAATCCTGAGTAAATCCAATTAAATCTTCCCTGTTAGCTTTAATAAGTGCAGATTTAACAATGCTATGATTATCAGGATTTTCAAATTGCAATAGTGCTCTTTGCATATTTTTCTCTTTTTGAGCCTTTGGCACATATACATTTTCCTCTGTTATAGGATTTATGCCAGTGTAATATATTGTAGTTGAAAGACTACCTGGAGTAGGATAAAAGTCCTGTACTTGTTCTGGCATGTGCCCCATAGTTTTGATATATTGTGCAAGTTCTATAGCTTCATTTAGTGTACTACCTGGATGGCTAGACATTAAATATGGAACAACAAATTGTTTTTTGCCTAATTTAGTATTTATATCAGTATATTTTTTTCTAAATTTATCATAAACTTCTTGTTTAGGTTTTCCCATTTGAGCTAATACTTTATCACTTATATGCTCAGGAGCAACTTTTAATTGACCACTTATATGATGTTCACAAAGTTCATGGAAAAATTTTGTGTTTTTATCTTCAATTAAATAATCGTAACGTATTCCAGAACGTATAAATACTTTTTTAACTTTAGGTAGATTTCTTACTTTTTTCAATAAGCTAAGATATTCAGTATGATCTACAATTAAATTTTTACAAGGTGTAGGGAACATACATTGCCTATCTTTGCAAACGCCATGTTTAATTTGTTTTTTACAAGCTCTATGTCTAAAGTTAGCTGTAGGACCACCAACATCATGTATATACCCTTTAAAATCTCTATCGTCAGTTAGTGTTTTAGCTTCTTTAATTATAGATTCTTGACTTCTGTTTTGTATTACTCTTCCTTGATGATATGTTAGCGCACAAAAAGAACAACTTCCAAAACAGCCTCTATGGCTTGTTATAGAAAATTTAACTTCATTTAAAGCTGGAATACCTCCCATAGGTTCGTATATAGGATGATATGTTCTTGTGTAAGGAAGATTATAAACCTTATCCATTTCATCTTCACTTAATGGTTTTTGTGGTGGGTTTTGAACTACATATTTGTCTTGGCAAGGTTCAACTATAGTCTTTCCCCATACATAATCTTGTTCTTTAGAATAAAGTCTATAGCTTTTGGCATAAGATTTTTTGTTTGTTGAAACATCTTCAAAAGAAGGTAACATTATATAATCATTAAGATTATCAATGCTTTTAGCAACATAACAAGTTCCTCGAACATGAGTTAATCTTTCAATTGAGCTTCCATAACTTAAAAATTTGGCAACTTCTATTATTGGATTTTCACCCATTCCATATATTAATAAATCCGCTTTGGAATCTAGTAAAATACTTTTTCTAACCTTATCATCCCAATAATCATAATGAGAAAATCTTCTAAGACTTGCTTCTATACCACCAATTATTACAGGAACATGTTTATAGGCTTCTCTAGCCCTGTTGGAATAAACAATTACAGCTCTATTAGGTCTATGACCAGACTTCCCACCGGGAGAGTAAAAATCATCATTTCTTTTTTTCTTTGCAGCGGTATAGTGATTAACCATAGAGTCAATATTCCCAGAATTTATCAAAAATCCAAGTCGGGGTTCACCTAATTTTTTAAAATCATCTACGGAATTCCAGTTAGGTTGAGCTATAACTCCTACAGTATAACCTTCTGATTCTAAAAGTCTTCCGATTATAGCTGTACCAAAGGAAGGGTGATCTATATATGCATCCCCAGTAATTATTATAAAATCTAGTTGATCTATATTACGTTTTTTCATGTCATCTTTACTTATAGGTAAAAATTCATTGTTTAAAGTCATAAAATCCTCCAATCTAATTAGAATTCAAAAGTACAAACAATTTAGTTTGTTAAAATAGTTAAGAAAAGAAGCTATTTCATATGTATTTATATAAATTCTAATTTTTAGTTCGGTACTTTAGAAAATATTACAATAGGGTTCCAAATTAAATCTTAAACTTATTCATTTATCAAATGAGAAAATTCAAATTAATGTTTTATCAATAACTAACAAATTATTTTAGTTAAAAGTTAAGAGTGAATAGTGAACAGTTGTGGTTATTGCTACTCACTTCGTTCCTAGTAATTCTCAACGTACCTTTTTATAAATTTGCAAAGCAAATTATATTGATAGATTTTTTAAAATCATTTTTAGAAAGTGGTTGCCACTTTCATCCTAAATTCATAATTCATAATTCATAATTCTCTCTTTTTAATTGAAATACTCAATTATGCTTCTATTATCTTTAAATTTTATATGAGTTTAATGTGCGAAGGTT